>WHTR01000069.1 GCA_009377635.1 Chloroflexota bacterium | reverse complement strand
GCCACGTGGGTATCAGTGCCGGACCCGTCCGCCTCCAGCACCTTGATCGGCATGATGGAGACACCAGAGGCGACGCCAGCGATCCCGAAGCCGTTGTTCATGATGGCGGCGATCGTGCCCGCGGCATGGGTCCCGTGGCCACTGCCATCTTGCGGCGGGGCGCCGGGATTCAGGATGTTCCGGCCCGGAACGAGACGACCCTGAAGATCCGGATGGTTGAGGTCGACGCCCGTATCGAGCACCGCGACGACAACCGACCGAGCGCCGGTCGCGAAGTCCCAGGCGAGGGGCGCCTGAATCTTTCGAACCCCCCACTGCTCTGGAAACCAGGCGTCGTTGGGGGTCGCCTGGATCCGACGCACGTAGTTCGGATGTGCCCAATGGACTGACGGGTTGGCCGACAGCGCTGCGACAGTCTCGCGCTCATGCCCGACGGGGACCTGCAACAGGCTGACCGCCCCCTTCTCGATCTCCTCGGCCACCAACGCGCGTTCGGACTGGAGAAGCGGCGCGGAGACGCCCGAGCGCCAACGTACGACCACCTCTCCGGAGGCGAAGAGGTTCCCCTCGGCCGGGGGCTGTGCAACCGCAGCCTCCTGTGCGGCGCTCGCTCGCGGGAGCGTCGCACTCGGGCCGGACGCGAAGAAGAGAATGGAGCTGAGAAGCGCGATAATTGCCAGCTGCCAGGCCCCGTGCCGCCACCCTGAACGCATGACGTACCTCGCTCGCGATATCCCCCGGGTGTCGGTCGCCCGGGACGTGGACGGTAGCGGCACGGGCACGACGCTTCGGGCCATTACCGTTGTGCAGGTTTCGAACAATCATGGACCGCTGACGCAGCCACCAGATCACTGGCCTACGTGGCGGCGAGGTTCCCCCATCTCAGCCTCGTCGATGAGCATCACGGGGATGCCGTCGCGGATCGGGTATCGGCGACCGCACGTGTCGCAGATGATGCGATCTCCCTCCAGTCGGATCGGCGTCTTGCACGCCGGGCACGCGAGAATATCGAGAAGCTCCTGGTCGATCATCCCGTGCTCCGCCGTAACGTTGCTGGCTACTCAGGGTAACGCCACAAAGACCGCCGTATCATAGGCATCTCACCCCGCATCCCGCAAGGGGAGCCACCCGGCATCCGGTAGAACCCTCCGTTAGGTATCCCCGCCACGGCGCTCGCCAGATCGAAGGAGCAGTCGCGTCCCCGGTGCCGCCCACTGCGGGGCTGCGGCGTTCGGACCCGGCGAGCCCCATTCGGCACGACGCGGCGCCACGACCACTACTGTACCGTAGTGTCTAGATGTCATCACCGTCTGACCCCAATCGAGCTCGTAACCCCGTGACATTTTGGCACAGAGTTCGTAACATTGCACGGGCGCAGGACTGCGCTCTCTTCTGCGGAAGGGGTACGGGTTCCCAAGCGGGGAGGGCTATTCACTCAGGCCGAAACAGTTCTGAGACACGTCACATGTCGGTCGGTATGGCTAGGGAGGGCTCAGGGTGGAGTTTCCGTTCGGACAGCGCCGGCGACAGCACGAACTCGAGGACATCCGTTACCGCATCGCTGCGTTACGCGATGACATCGCCGCACTTGAGCGGAAGCTGGCGCAGACTCCAGCCCAGGCCAGACGAGGGAGGCGCAAGCGCCGGGCCATTCAGCTCAGCCACGCAATGGCGCAGGCGGAGATGGAGACGAAGTGGGCCGAACTGCATCCCCTGTTGGCGCGCGAGTCCGAGCTCGAAGCCCTGCTTGCGCGACTCGCGTCGACGAAGGCCGATGCGCCACAACCGGAGCCGGAATCAGTTGAGACACGTGCGTTCGCTGAACAAGCCGAGCCGGTTCAGCGCCACCGACGAATCACGTCGCATCGTCGGAACCGAACGAGGCGACGGCCCGTGCTGCCTCCGGGTGCCATTGTGAGAAGGAAGGCGTTGATCCGGCGGAGTCGGCAGATCGCCCCAACTCCCCTGGGGTCGCCCTCGCCGACGATACCCGCAGTCGCCGTCACCATCGCTCCTGACGCGCCTTCGGCCATGCCGGTGCGTACGCGAACCGGCTGGCTCGTTACCACCGGCCTGTTGACAGCGGCACCCCCGGCCCGACGGAGAGGGCACTTCGTCGCGCTCGCCGCCGGCGTCGTGGGCGCAGGCCTGATCGGGAGCGTCGCGGCAGGTATCCTCGGCCCAAGGTCTGGCGACACACTCCTGTCCACGACCGGTCGGTCGTTGATCGCGATCGAGCCAACGTCGATCCGAGGCCCGACGCCGACGCAACCGCCCCTGCCCACACCCATGGAGCCGCTCCCGTCCGTGATCGCCGCCGGCCTCATCGGCCTTGGCCTCATTGGTGACCCAGTTGAATCGCCAGCGACCGACACGCCGGTTCCAGCGATCGTGCTCGCCGTGGCATACCAGCCGACGCCTACGGCAACGCCCAACCCACCCCACACCGTGACGCCCGTCCCTCCGAACTCCGTCTCCGCGGCAGAAGTACGCCCCCCCGCCCAGACCCCTCCGCCTCCGACGCCTACGCCCTCGCGCACTCCGCCGCCAACTCCTCCATCAACCACGACGTCTGTGCCACCAACTACGACAACCCGAACGCCGTCACCGACCAAGACACCGACTGCCACGCCGACGCCGCCGACTCCGACCAAGACGCCGACGCCGGGCGATACCCCGACGGCGACCGCGTCGCCGACTCCGACGGACACGCCGACGCCCGAGCCTACCGATAGCCCCACGCCGCCGGCAACACCATCATTGACGCCGTCTCCGTCGACGACACCTCCCGCCACGGAGACGCCCCCGCCGTCCGGTTCCACCACACCATCGCCGACGGAGACACTCGAGCCGTCGCCGTCGGTCACACCGACCGACGCCCCCTCCGACACACCGACGACGGCGCCATCTCGAACGGTGACTTCCATAGCCGCAGAGGCGAAACCGTCGCCTCAGACCGCGACGAGATCGCCGACCAGGGAGCCCGTGACCTCGACCGCGGACGCGCCGGAACGATGACGCACCGGTGCGAGGGCTGAGGGGCCGCGACCAGATGAACCCGCCCTGCTCGCTACACGGCCTCGATCTTGGCGAACAGCGGTGTCGGCATCGGCAGCGGTGTCCCCGGCGGGAGGCGCTCCAGCTTCCACCCATGCTCGAGAAGTGTGTCCGTGTAGCCCAGCAAACCGTGGAGCGTTTCCGCGGAGAATGGCAGGAACGGGTACGTCAGCGTCTTCAGTCCGTTGATCAGGTTAAGAAGACCGTACATCGTCTCCGCCGCCGCCTCCCGGTCCTCATGGATCTCGCGCCATGGAGCCCGCTCGTCCAGCAGGCGGTTTCCATACTGGGCAAGCGCCATGATCTCCCGGAGCGAGTGCTTGAACTCGCATCGGGACAGCAGGTCACCCACGGTCGAGAAGGCGACTGCCGCCCTCGCCTCTACGGCATCGGTGACGCCGGTCCGTCCCACCGGTACGCGTCCGTCGAAATTCCGCGTTGCGAATGTGAGCGTCCGATGCACGAGGTTGCCCCAGGTGGCCACGAGCTCCTCGTTGTTGCGTCGAACAAACTCCTCCCACGTGAAATCCGCGTCCCGGGTTTCCGGCATGTTGACGGCGAGCATGTAGCGCAGGGGGTCGGGATCGTAGCGCTCCAGCATCTCTGGCACCCAGATGGCCCAGTTTCGGCTCGTGGAGATCTTCGCCCCTTCCAGATTGAGGTATTCGTTCGCCGGCACGTCATGCGGGAGGTTGAGTCCGCCGTACGCCATCAGCATGGCCGGCCACATGATGGTGTGGAAGAACGTGTTGTCCTTCCCAATGAAGTAGTAGGTGTGATTCGGCCCCTGCCACCACTCCTTCCAGAGGTCGGGCTTTCCCTGCGCCTTGGCCCACTCGATGCTTGCGGACAGGTACCCAATGCACGCCTCGAACCACACATAGATCCGCTTATCCGTGTACCCCGCGACCGGCAGGGGAACACCCCAGCCGATGTCTCGTGAGACCGGTCGCGGCTGAAGTCCCTGATCGAGGAACCCACGCGTCGGGTTCAGGACCGTCGGCCTCCAATGAGACTTGTCCGCAATCCACGACTTCAGCTCGTCCTCGAAATGGGGAAGCTGGAAGAAAAAGTGCTCCGTCTCCCGGATCTCGGGGCGCCGGCCGCAGAAGCGGCAGCGTGGCTCGATGAGGTCGATCGCGTTGAGCGGCCGCCCGCAGGTATCGCACTGGTCGCCTCGCGCGCCCGTGTACCCACAGTGGGGGCAGGTCCCCTCGACGTAGCGGTCCGGGAGAAATCGCCGGCAGTGCGGGCAGTACGGCGCCTGCATCGTGGCAACGCTGATGTGGCCCTTGTCCAGCAGCCTCAGGAAGAGGTCGTGCACGACCTCTTGATGGTTGTCCGTCCCCGTCCGCGTGAAGATGTCGAAGCTGATCCCCAGCCGCTTCCACGTCTCGAGGAACTCGGGGTGGTAGTGATCCGTGATCTCTCGTGGCGACCGCCCCTCCTGCTCGGCACGGACCGTGATCGGCGTTCCATGCTCGTCGGACCCGGATACCATGAGAACGTCGTCGCCGATCAATCGATGGAAGCGCGCAAAGATGTCGCCCGGCAGGTACGCGCCGGCGATCTGTCCGACGTGGAGCGACCCATTGGCGTAGGGCCAGGCAACACATACGAGGATCTTGTCCGCCATGAATGATCACCTTTCGCCATTGAGCCGTCATAACCCGTTAAGATTCACGCCTAGCCATACCTGCCACAGAGTGCATTCCAGCGGACAGTGAGCAGTTCGCGCAACATAGCGATTGTATCATGGAGCGGGCGCACCCGACTTGACGGGTCATAGCGCCACGTAACCGGAACTTCCTTGACGCGAAAGTGCCCTCGTCTGGCCAGAAAGAGCACTTCGACGTCGAACGCCCAGCCGTCAATGGTCTGCCGACGGAACAGATGCTCGGCCGCGGGACGCCGAAATGCTTTGAACCCGCACTGGGTGTCGCGCACCCCCGGCACGGCGACGATCTGGACGAGCCAGTTGTAGACGCGGCCCATCAGGTGCCGGGCGAGGGGTTCCCCGAGCCGGTGCGCTCCCGACGCCTCGCGCGACGCGATCGCGACGTCAGCGCCGTCAGCCAGAGCTCCCTTGAGCACAGCCAGATCCTCGATCGACATGGAGAAGTCCGCGTCGCAGAAGACGACGGTCCCGCCCCGACTTGCCAGCATCCCCATTCGAACAGCTCGGCCCTTGCCCCGGGCATCGACGTGGAGGGCGCGGAAGCGTGGGTCTGCCCGAGCGGCCGCCCGGGCGATCTCCGCCGTTTGGTCGGTGCTGCCGTTCTCGACGATCACGACCTCGCCCCGGCAGCCGTTCGCCTCGAGATAGCCTGCAACGGCGGCGATGGCCGCAGGGAGCCGAGCCTCCTCATTGAACGCCGGGATGACAATGGAGAGGTCTAGGGGTTCGTCGGCTCGACGTGACGCCACCGCAGCGGGGTGGACCACCCTCACGCCTCAGCTCGCGGGCTCGAGTCCCGATCGCAGCACAGCTGCGTAGACCGCGCCGATCGGTACCCCACGCTCCCGGGCAACACGGGCACATGCCTCGTACTCGGGGCAGATGATCTCCTCGCCGCCCAGCTCCTTGATCTTGACCTCGATCGGTCCAAAGACGGTCGCCACGGTCGCCGACTGTCGCGGGCAGACCATCCGTTGGCTCGTGCGAAACCGTACACCCAGCGACGTTGTCTCGCGGAGGATTGTGCGCGCAAGCTCATGGGCGCGAGCGGGTTCCGCAAGAACCGTGAGTAGTATGGCGGGACGATTCTTCTTCATGTAGACGGGCGTGAAGTAGACGTCCAGCGCACCGGCGGCGAGCAGTCGCTCCATCGCAAAGGCGGCCTGTTCTGGCGTGCTGTCGTCCAGGTTCGTCTCGAGGACGATGACCTCGTCCGCGATGAGTCCATCGTCGAGGGCGGTTCCCAGCCACAGCCGAAGCGCGTTCGGCCAAGGCAGCTCGCGCGACCCGAATCCGACGCCGACACGTTCGATCGCCAGGGTGGGCTGTCGGAACTCGGCGGCTGAGGTGAGGATCGCCGCCCCTGTCGGTGTGACCAGCTCTGCGTCCGTGTCCATGGGGCGCGTCGGTGCTCTGCGCTCCGCAAGCAGCTCGAGCGTAGCGGGCGCCGGCGATGGCAGCGGTCCGTGGGCACTCGCCACCGTGCCATGGCCGAGCGGTACGCTGGACGAGAAGACGCGCTCGATCCCCAGCCGCTCGATGCCAATTGCGAAGCCGACGATGTCGATGATGGCGTCGATGCCTCCAACCTCGTGGAAGTGCACCGCCTCGACCGATACGCCGTGGACCCGGGCCTCTGCCAGGGCGAGGCGCTGGAAGATGTCCCGCGCCCGGCCCTTAACGGGCTCCGCGAGCCCGCTGGATTCGATGATCCGTTCGACATCGGCCAGACGGCGCTCGTGGACCACCCCGCCCGTCAGCCCCACCCGAACCCGCGTCCCCGCTATGTCGAACTGCGTTACCCGCTCGGTACTCAGCTCGTAGCCGGACACGCCGACCTTGGCCAGGTCCTCCCGCAGGACGTCGAGCGGCAGCCCTGCGTCGACCAGCGCACCCAGCGCCATGTCGCCGCTGGCGCCGCTGTAGCAATCGAAGTAGGCGATTCGTTGGGGGTTAGGGTTTAGGGGTTGGGGGTTGGGGGTTAGGGACTGGGAGTCGGTCATCACGGCTCGCCCACCTCTCCATCCCCCAGCCCCTGACCCCTGACCGCTCTGTCCCCTGGTTCCTGACCTCTAGCCCCCGAACCCTGGCCCCTCATCCCCATTCGGCCGAGCAGCCATTCGAGGACATCTCCCACGAGGAAGAGCGAGCCAGAGACCAGCGTTACGCCGTCCGTCGGCGTGATCGCCCATGCATCCTCGACAGCATCCGCCGGGATAGGCGTGATCCGTGGCTCGACCCCTGCCCTGCGGACGACCTCCGCGAGGGCGCTCGTGTGCGTAGACCGCTGGTGGCGGCCCCGCGTGACGATGACGCGATCGACCACGGGCGCCACCTCCTCCATGAACGCATGGGCATCCTTATCGATCGTCATTCCCAAAACGAGCGTAACCGGACGGGCCGGCAGGCACTCCCGTACCGTGGCGGCAAGGGCGCGTGCCGCGGGGCCGTTGTGCGCTCCGTCGACGACCGTCAGCGGCTGGGTGACAACCGTTTGGAACCGACCCGGCCAGTGGACGCTCGCGACTCCTTGCCGAATCGCGTCCTCCGGGATGGACCAGCCGCGGGCGTCCAGGAGCTGCGCGGCTGTGACGGTCATGGCCACGTTCTCACGTTGGAACCGGCCGGCAAGGGAAGTCTGAAGATCCGCGACGTCCGCGCACGGTCCGTGTACTGTGAACCTGCCCATGCACGGGCTGCCTCCCGACCACGCCGATGCGCGATCGACCTCGAAGACGCGGGCCCCTCGAGCTGAAGCCGCCTCGCGAATGGTCCGCTGGACCTCCGACTCCTGCGGCGCCATAACGACCGGGATCCCGCAACGCGCGACCCCGGCCTTCTCGCGGGCAATGTGGGTCAGCGTCGGCCCGAGCGTCGACGTGTGATCCATCCCAACTGGACCGATGAGCGCGAGAATCGGCTCGAGAACGTTCGTGGCGTCGTTTGCTCCCCCAACCCCCACCTCCACGACCGCGATCTGAACGCCGACGCGCGAGAAGTGAAGCAAGGCAAGCGCAGTGCCGGCGTCGAACGTCGTCAGCGGGCCGAGCTCCGAAGCTGCGCGTTGGACGAGGGCGACGGCCCCCTCCATCGACTGGGCCTCCTCCACGAGCTCGTCCTGGCCGACGTAGCGCCCGCACGCCCAGATTCGCTCTCTATAGCTATAGAGGTGCGGCTGTGTGTAGCGTCCCACGCGGTAGCCCGCCGCTTCGAGGATCGACGTGAGCAGGGCCGCCATCGACCCCTTGCCCTTCGTGCCAGCGACCAGGATCGCGGCAAATCGCGCCTGAGGAGCGCCGAGCAGGTCGAGGAGCGTTTTCATTCGGTCCAGCTTGCGGAGACGCCCGAGCTGGACGTCGGCGCTGGTGCGCGGCGTCTCGGAAAACGCGTAGAGGCGCTGAATCGCCGCCCCGTAGGCGTCAGAGCTAGCGTAGGTGTCGGGCGGGGGCAGGCGCCAGGGAACGATCCCCGATCCCATGGCCCGGAGGCTCAATCGCTCCTCGCGGCGTTCGTTTCGGCGGCCTCCCTGGCGGCGCGCGTCGTGTTCCGTGCGACAGCGATCCGGTTCGCGATTCGCGCCGCGCTCGACCCCGCGCCGATGCCATTGCCGACATTCACGACGGTGAGCCCGGGCGAGCAGGTCTGCAGCATGGACGCCAGCGCTGCCTCGCCCCGACCGCCATATCCGTAGCCCGTCGCCGTCGGCAGCCCGATCACCGGTACTTCGACGAGGCCGGCGATAACCGACGCGAGCGCCCCGTCCATACCGGCGGCCACGACGATGACATCTACGTTGTCCTCGAGCAACCGTTGGAGGGGAGTGATGAGGCGATGAAGCCCCGCGACCCCGACGTCATAGATCACGAAGGTCTCGCAGCCCATCTCTTCCGCGATGAGACGGGCCTGCTCCGCGACCGGCGCGTCTGCGGTGCCAGCCGTGATGAAGCCGACTTTCCCGCCCGTGTGGTGGGCAAGGTAGTCCGGTCGGCGAACGACTGCCATGCGCGCGCGAGGGGACTCCTCGACTCGGTAGTCGGCGAACTGCTCTTCCAGCGCCCGCATCATCGACCGGCGCACGCGGCTGAGGATTGCCCGGCCGTTCTGGTCGAGGAACGTCTGGACGATGGCGAGAACGGTCGAGACATCCTTGCCGTCGGCTTGCACGATCTCCGGCACGCCGGTTCGGGCCTCACGGGTGAGGTCCAGGTGGACCGTGTGCGGGGAGGGGGCCGGGCCGGCCGTCGCCGCCAGCGCCGCGCGAAGGTCGTGGAGTGGGTCGCGCACAATCGTTCCTTTCCCGAAGACAATTCGATTATATATACTCGGTCGCTGCGCTATGCACCACGAACACGCGTACACGGGGCGCGCGCCAATCGGGATCCACTGATGACCCGTGATCGTCAGAGACGCCCACTTACCGCAAGATACGGCCCAGAACTGGCGAAAGCGCCTTCGCGGTTGACAGCCCGTTCCCCGCTCGCGTAGCATGAAAGGGGCCCATTCGGTATCGTACTCCCGGCCCGAGGGGCATCCCTGCCCGACTTCTTCTCCGCCGGAGCGGCGCCATGAGCGTGAACGACTACGCAGGGCCACGACCTGCGCAGGAGGCCACGTCCCAGGGCAACCCAGAACGCGGGAAGTATGTTTACTGCATTGTCGAGGCCGAGACACCCCGCAGCTTTGGTCCCATGGGTATCGGGGGGCGGGGCGACGACGTGTACACGATCCATCACGGTGGACTCGCTGCCGTTGTTTCGGACACACCGGTAGTCGTCTACGACCCAACGCGGGAAAACGCGCTCGCCCACGAGCAGGTCAACGAAGCCGCCATGAAGGAATTCTCCGTCATCCCGATGAGCTTCGGCACGGTGTTCCGGACCGCCCAGGACGTGATCGAGTTTCTCAAAGATACGTCGGAGGCACTCAGGGACGTCCTGAAGAAGATGAGGGACAAGATCGAGTTCGGACTGAAGGTGAACTGGGACCCCGATACGGTGCTCAGAGAGGTCGAGGGAGAGAGCGAGGGCATTCGGCGCCTCAAGGAAGAGATCCTGTCCAACCGCCTCGCCTCCACCTACCTCGCCCGGATGCAGCTTGGCCGCCTCGTCGAACGCGCGATGAATGAGAAGTCGGACATCTACGTGCGCGCGATCTACGACCACCTGAAGGACTGCGCCATTGCGTCCCGGCACAACAAGCCCATCGGCGACAAGATGATCCTCAACGCAGCGTTCCTCATCGAGCGCGGCAAGGCAGCCGAGTTCGACCACACAGTGCAGGAGATCGCACAGAGCTACGATGGCCGTCTGCGCTTTCTGTACACCGGGCCCTGGCCTCCGTACAATTTTGTGAATATTCATCTGAAACTCGAGCGCACGGAGGCGAGGCGCTGATGCTTCTCCAACTGCTCGCCGCTCCCGTAACCGCCCCCGTCGCCGGGATACGGTTCATTCTCGAGCAGATCCGCACCATGGCGGAGCGCGAGCTGCTGGACGAGGATCGTATCCGAGAGGAGCTTCTGCTTCTGCAGATCCGCCTCCAGGACGGCGAGATCTCCGAAGAGGAATACGCTGTCCAGGAGAGCGAAATCATCGCCCGCCTCCGCGAGGCACGGGCGCTCCGACAGCGCGGGGGGTAGGCAGTGCGGTCGAGCGCGTCCCGACCGCGGGCCCGCAGAACGAAGTCACGCCCCTTCCGGTACTACCTCTACGGGGTCGTCGAGCCCGGCACCGAGGCGCACCGGTTGTTGGTGGAACGCAGGGTGGAGGGGATTGAGCCGTCAGAGCCGCTCTTTCCCATCGAAGCCACTGGGCTCGTTGCGGGCGTCAGCCGAGTGCCGGCATCGCAGTTTGACGAGGAGCCGTTGAACGAGCTGGCGGGCGATCTCTCGCGCTTATCTCCCCTCGTCGTGCGCCACGAGCAGGCGGTACGGGCCCTCCTTCGCCCCGACGCGTCGCTCGTGCCGATGGCCTTCGGCGCCGTCTACAGCGACGCGGAGCGAATCGCTCAGTTCTTGCACGAGGGCGCAGACCGATTGCAGCGACTCCTCGACAAGGTTCGCGGCAGGGAGGAATGGGGCCTCAAAGTGATCGCCGACCCGCAGCGCCTTCAGCAGTCAACGGAGATCTCGAGCGGCGCCGTTCGCGCGCTGGAGCGAGACGCTGCCGATGCGCGCCCTGGCCGCGCCTACCTGCTGGCGAGGCAGCGAGACCGGCTGCTCGCCACGGAGGCGCGCCGACGAGCGATCCAGGGGCTCGACGAGATCCTGGCGCGGCTGTCGACCCTGAGCGCAGCGATCCACCGAGACGCCCTACCGGCCGAGCAGCCCGGAGGCACGCAGCTCGCCCTCAAGGCATCCTTTCTCGTGGATTCGCACCGTGTGAATTCCTTTCAGGCAACGGCGGAGGAGCTCGACCGGGAATACCGGCCTGTCGGGCTCGCCGTCGAACTGACCGGCCCCTGGGCCGCCTACTCGTTCGTCAGTACGCTCAGTGAGTGAGCTGCGAGCCCCAGACCCCGATCGGGTCGCGCTCGTCGATGCCCTCGATCACCTCCTCGCCCGCGGTGTCGTCGTTGCCGGTGACGCCATGATCTCTGTCGGTGGTGTCGACCTCATCTACCTGAGTCTCCGTCTGGTTGCCTCATCGGTCGAGACGCTCCAGCGGCAGCGGGGGCACGACGCTTCTCCCTCTGGGAGAGGCCGGCCGAGCGCAGCGAGGAAGGGTGAGGGCGGCCCGCCCCAGGATGATGAGGCCGCCCCCCCGAACGGTACCGCGTTGCATCCACCGACACACGGGTGGTACCCTCCCTTGGTAACTCGGCCGGACGTCCCCGAGGGAGAGCCCGGCGCGGTCGGCCCAGACGTTGCCAGCGAACCAGACCGCGAGTCGGGCGAGGAGAGTCCAGAGCGGGGCCTCGCACGCCTGGTACTGGCTCTCATCGAGCTGCTCCGGGAGCTCGTTGAGCGGCAAGCCGTCCGACGAATGGAGGGTGGCTCCCTCACCGCGGATCAAGTGGAGCGCATGGGATTCGCGCTCATGGAGCTGGAGGCCAAGATGACGGAGCTCCAGCAACTCTTTCGACTGGAAAGGGAGGACCTCAACCTGGATCTCGGTCCGCTGGGCCGGCTGCTCTCATGATCGAACGACAGCAGCCATTTCAACCCGCGACATCATCGCTCGTCGATATCCTCGACCGCGTGCTGGACAAGGGACTGGTTGTAGCGGGCGACATCCGGATCTCCGTGGCAAACGTTGAGCTGCTGACTGTGAAGATTCGCTTGCTTGTCTGTTCCGTCGACAAGGCGGAGGAGATCGGCCTGGACTGGTGGCGGCGAGATGAGTTTTTGAGCGCTGGCGCTGGAGAGGCGGCGAAGGCGACCGAGCGACTGGAGGCGCGCGTGGAAGAGTTGGAACAACGACTGGCCGGAAACGAGGCGCCGGCTCCTCAGCCGCCTCGTCGAGCTGGCGGTCGGCTGCAATCTGGAGGGGACCGTGGCAGTTGAGCGCCGGACGGGGGGCACGAGCCTCATCGACGTGCTCGATCGCGTGCTCGACAAGGGCATTGTCATCGATGCGTGGGTGCGGATCTCCCTGGTCGGAATCGACCTCATCACCGTAGAGGTGCGAATCGTCGTAGCCTCCATCGAGACGTATCTCAAGTACGCTGAGGCCGTCGGCATCACAGCGCCGGCCGCTCGCCCATCCGTCGCGGCGCCGCGGGAAGAACCGTCGCTTGGACCCAGCGAGCGGTTCGGTGGGGAGCCGAGACGCGAGGTGCTCCGGGACTAAACGGAATCCCACGGTGAAACCCGCACGGTCGTATGCCTCCGGAATGCGGGTCTCACGGTGGAATGAACAGAGCACAGGCCGTGCGGGCGACAGGTGAAGCGTGGTGCGTAACCTTCCCGAGCTGTACCGCAGCCGGGACATCGACAACCCTTCAGGGGATCTCAAAGAGCTCCTCATGCCGACGCTCCGAGAGCTCGCGGGCACGTTCGACTATGATCGGGTGCTCGTGGCCCAGGTCGACCGCGACCAGTGCGTGCTGCGGGGGACCGTCGGGATAAACGTCTCCGACGAGCTGTTCGACGCGCTGGCGTCCCGGCTCGATGAGCGAGGGCCCGTGGTCCAGGCGCTCCTTGAAGCCCGGGCGATCTGCGTCAACGACCCGCTACACGACCCGCGCGTGCCCGAGAACGTGCGCCGCTCGTACGTGGAGCTTGGTCTCCATTCACTGGCCGCCATTCCCCTCTCGCCCGTGTCCTGCGTACTCGTGGTCAGCAGGGGACGGCCAGTCACGGAGGCGGACATCAACGAGCTGCTCCCCTACGCCGAGTGGCTCGTCGCGATTCTTGCCGAGCCCGTGGGGGCGACCGGCTACCGCGAGGCGAGTGAGAAGCGGGCCGCCCAGAACGACTGGCTCTGGCGTATGCTCAACGCGACCCAGGACCCGATCATCCTGACCGACGAGCAGAACAATGTCCTTATGGCGAATCTACCGGCCGAGCGCCTGCTCAAGGCGAGCCCCGAAGATAGCCCCGGCAAGCGGCGGGCGATTGAGTTGAACAACTTCTTCGTTTCCGCCGGGCTCTCCAGCGTTACCCTCGACCCGCGTGAGGGTCCCGGACGTGAGCTCACGCTCGTCGACCCCATCGAGGGCGCCGAGCTGCTGTTCGAGGTCATTTCCGCGCCCGCGGTGAACGCGCACACCGGCGAGCGCGGTCCGGTGTCCGTGCTCAAGGACGTGACAGACCTTCGGCACGCTGAGGACGAGCTGCGGCGCAGCCTGGAAGAGCTCCGGACGGCCGAGGAGGACGCCCGATCGGAGCGCGACTGGCTGAACCTCATTCTCGAAAGCGTCGCCGATCCCATCGTTGTCACCGATCCGGCAGGGCAGATCATCCGGTTGAACCAGCCGGCGGAACGCCTGCTCCACGGCCACGACGACGATCAGTGGGACCAGATCTCGACCGTCTACCTGACGAACGAGGCCAAGATCGGCTCCTTCCTCTTGCAGCTCCAGCTTGAATCCGCATGGGTTCGAAGGGGCGAGCTCGAGCTGGTCGACCCCGATTCCCGCGAGCCGATGACCATGGGGGTCACGGCAACGGTCGTGTGCGACGAGCTGGGGCAGGTCACCGCCATCGTGCTCGTCCTGCACGACCTCACCAAGGCGCGGGAGCTTGAGCGGCGGACACTCGAGCACCAGCTATTCGAGTCCGAGAAGCTGGCTGCCATCGGGCGGATGGCAGCGGCAGTCGCCCATGAGGTGAATAACCCACTGGAATCGATCACGAACGCTCTGTATCTGGCGCTGTCCGAACTTCCGCAAGGGCACATGAACCGCAAATATCTGGAGATCGCGAGCAAGGAGACTCAGCGCGTGTCCGGCATCATCCGGCAGATGCTCGGATTCTACCGTCCGGCGGCCAGCCAGGCACCCACCGACGTCAACGCGCTTCTCGAGGAATCCATCACCCTCCTGGAACGCCACCTCCGGCAGTTCGACATTATTGTGGAGCGCGAGCTCGAGGCGGGCCTGCCGCTCGTCCTGGCCTCTTCCGAGCAGCTCGAGCAGGTGTTCCTCAACCTGTTCCTCAATGCCAAGGAGGCGATGCCCGGTGGCGGGACGCTGTCCATCTCCACGCGCCTGGCGCGGGAGACCGATCGGGAGTTCCTCGCTGGGAGGTACATCCTGGTGCATGTCCGCGATACCGGCCTGGGTATTCCGCCTGCGCATCTGCCGCACATCTTCGACCCGTTCTATTCGACGAAGCGCGAGTCGAATGGCACGGGGTTGGGGTTGTGGGTAAGCCTCGGCATCGTCCAGAACCACGGCGGGCAGATCAAAGTGTTCAGCAGGCCGGGCCGCGGGACGACGTTTACCGTCGCGCTACCTCCCGAGGGTACACAATGAACCGCGATGCTACAGCCGCAGTCCTCGTTGTCGACGACGAGCCCACCGTTCTCGAGACGATCACGGCCATCCTCGCGCAAGAGGGCTATCGGGTCACGGCCGTCCGGAGCGCTGAGGACGCTCTCCCGTATCTGCAGAGCGGCCAGCTCGACCTCGTACTGACGGATCTCCGGATGGCGGGTGCGTCGGGGCTCTCGCTGCTCGAAGAGGTGCACGGGCAGTGGCCGGACACCGTTGTCATTATCCTCACGGGGTACGCATCCCTCGAGTCCGCCATCGACGCGCTTCGAGTGGGTGCGTACGACTACCTGACGAAGCCCTGCGACGTGCAAGAGCTCAAGAGCACGGTGGCGCGGGGAATCGAGCGGGGACAGCTCGCACGGGCATTGCGCCAGCGCATGGAAGAGCTCGATGCCGCGAACGAGCGGCTTCGCCGGTTCGCAGACGAGCTGCAGCGGCGTGTGGACGAGGCGACAGCCGAGCTTCGCCAGAAGGTCGACGAGCTGGCCGAAGCGAAGCGGAGCCTCGAGGAAGCACACAGGCAGCGCGAAGAGTTTGTCTCGATGATCGCCCATGAGCTCGGTCAGCCGCTGACAACCATCAGTGGGTACGCGCAGCTCCTCGGCCGAAGAAACATCGTGCCGGAAGTCGAAGAGCGCGCACGGTCGACGATCTCGGCCGAGACGCGTCGGCTGGGCCGGCTCGTGCAGGATCTGGCCGACGCGTGGCGCGTGTCGGCGGGCCGCTTTCCGGTGGATCTGGCCGAGAGCGATCTCGCATCCATTGTCAGAGAGCAGGTCGACCTGGCGCGTGGCGGCACGGACCGGCACACCATCGAGCTCGACGCGCACGTGGAGCAGCTGCCAGTGCTGTGCGACGAGGATCGCATCGCCCAGGTTCTCTCCAACCTGCTCGACAACGCCATTAAGTATTCAGACGGCCCGAAGATCCACGTAGCTATCCGGGTCGATGGCCGGCAGGCCATCATTACGGTGCGGGATCGGGGCCCGGGGATCCCTCGCGACCGGCTCGAGGCCATCTTTCAACCCCACGTGCGCCTCGGCGGCCCGACCAACAACGGCCCCCGT
>WHTR01000068.1:14178-16613 GCA_009377635.1 Chloroflexota bacterium | reverse complement strand
CCCATTACGGATCGAACGACGGAGCACCTGACGACCTCCGACAAGGGGATCCTCCTGTTCCGGAACCTGCTGCTGGAGAACATCGAGAAGGTCGAGCGGGGCGAAGACCCGCTCGGGACACTCCGCGATCCGACGAAGAATCTCCCATTCATCGAGATCCGCACGGAGGCCGAGGCCAGGCGCGCCTTCGGTCTGGCTGGAAGCCGAGCGTAGCACGCGGTGTCCCGAAGTCGGTCCCGCGTCGTTTGACTGGTACCTGAGGGACGGATACATTCCCCCAGAAGTTATCCCAGCGGCGGTCTGGCGCTCACTGGCGCAACCTTCGAGCGCGCGACGTCCTCGATCGGTGCGTGGAGATGGCCGGTTGGCATGACGAGGGCCGAGCCGCCAACGTCGGTCGCGGCCTCGCCCTCACCTACGAGCACATTGGCAACGGCCAAGGAGGTTGCTTCAGCTAGCGAGCGCGGCTCGAACAGCTCCAGGGTGGTCACGATGCGCTCTCCTGGCCGTAGAGCGCACGCAGGAGGCGCTCGGGCGTGAGCGGCAGCTCGTGCGGACGCACGCCGATGGCGTCGGCGACGGCGCAGCCGATGGCGACGGGAGCCGCCGGCACCAGCGTCTCGCCGATGCCGTGGAAATCCATCTTGGACTGGTCCTCGACGATCCCGGTGCGAAACTCGGGCGGCGCATCGCGGAAGGACGGGATGTTGTACTCAGCCAGCGACTTGGTAACCAGCGCGCCGCTCTCGTAGTGCATCCCCTCGAATAGGGCCTCGCCCAGTCCCATGAGGACGCTGCCATGAGCTTGGAGCTCGCACAGGGTCGGATTCACAATGCGTCCCGCATAGACGCCGGCCCACATACGCGTCACGTCCACCCGTCCGGTCTCGCAGTCGACGGCCACCTCGACCGCGACAACGCCGTGGTGCCAGTGAGCCGAAGCCCCCGGCAGCCCGGTCACCGGATCCGGAACCCCCTGAGTTTCGTGGCGCCCCTGGCCGAGAAGGTCCGTCCGTTTGTCGCCGGCGATGAGCTCGCCGAATGACTTGCTGCGACCAGGCACGCCGCGCACGAATGCTCGCCCCCCTTCGATCACGACGTCGTCGGGCGAGACCTCCAGCTGGTCGGCGGCCAGGTTGCTCAGCTGGTCGTGCAGATCGGCAGCCGCTCGCGAGAGCGAGCCGCCAACCGTGAAGGTCGTGCGACTGCTCACCGTTCCTCCCTCATAGGGGCTCAGGTCAGTATCGATGGTGGCCACGGTGATCGCGTCGACCGGGACTCCGAGCTCGTGGGCCGCGATTTGGGCTAAGGCGGTCCGCGATCCCTGCCCCATCTCCACCGCCCCGGTCAGCAGATGGACGCTATCATCCTGGTTGAGCTTGAGGGCCGCGTTCGAGGCGGTCGGCGTGCGGGTCGTCTTCAGCGTCGGAATCACGGCCCGTCCGATTCGGCGGCCCTGCGCGTCCGCAGGCGTCGGTTTTTTCCAGCCGATCTCCGCGGACGCCCGGTCCAGCATCTCGTTGAAATGGATGTCCTCTAACAGCCCGCCGGCCACGAATCGGTCGTCGTTTCGAATCAGGTTCATCCGGCGAAGCTCGACCGCGTCGATGCCGAGCCGCTCGGCAATCATCTCGAGCTGCGTTTCGCTCGCCCATGCGACCTGAGGCACGCCCGGCGCCCGAAAAGCCCCAACAGGAACCGTGTTCGTGTACACCGCATAGGCGTCCACCCGGACGTTGGCAAACCGATACAGGCTGGCGATGCCGATCCCTCCGTTGGAGATGCCGACGACGCCCGACGAGCTGTAGGCGCCGGTGCTGAAGTAACATTTCGCCTCCCGGGCCACCAGGCGCCCGTCGCGTTTTACGCCCGTCTTGACGAACACCCGCGATGCATGGCGGACGTAGGTCGTGAACTCCTCAGCGCGGGTCAGCGTCAGACGGACCGGCCGACCGCTCGCCTGGGCCAGGGCGGCCGCGATGGGTTCGACCAGGGTCCCACCCTTCGAGCCAAACCCCCCACCCAAGCTTGGAACCAGCACGCGGACCCGCGAGCGCGGCACCCCGAGCAGTGCTGCCAGCTCATCGCGCACGCCGAATGGGTCTTGTGTGCTGCTCCACACCGTGAGTCGATCACTCTGGAACATGGCGACACAGCAATGGGGTTCGAGGGGCACATGCTGGACCGACGGCGTGCTGAACTCGTCCTCGAAGATCTCATCTGCGTCGGCGAATCCAGCCGCGATGTCGCCGCGCTCGACGTGATGCTCGTAGGCGAGGTTCGTCGACTCGTGAACCAGCGGCGCTCCTGACTCAAGCGCTCCGAGGATGTCGAGCGCTGCCGGTATCT
Organism: Chloroflexota bacterium; assembly: GCA_009377635.1. GTDB lineage: Bacteria > Chloroflexota > UBA6077 > UBA6077 > SHYK01 > WHTR01. The sequence continues at coordinate 14,264 of WHTR01000068.1, read as the reverse complement.
CCTCGTAGTCCACCTCGACGAGATCCGCCGCCTCCTGCGCCGCGTCGGCGTCAACGGCCGCGATGGCGATGACCGGCTCACCGGCG
>WHTR01000068.1:6038-14078 GCA_009377635.1 Chloroflexota bacterium | reverse complement strand
GCTGCTCACGACCGCATGGACGCCCGGCACGCGGCGCGCTGCCTCTACCTTTGCCCGGACGATTCGGGCGTGGGCGAGTGGACTGGTTACGAGCCGTGCAACCAAAGCGCCGGGGACTTGGGTGTTCAACGTGTAGTCGATAGTGCCCATGACCCGCTGCCGGGCATCGATCATACTGATGGGCTGTCCAATAGCCATGCTTTCTCCCTAGAAATCTGGCAGGCCTCGAGCGGGCCACGAGCAGGCCCAGGTTCACATCGTGGAGCTCTGAGTGAACAGACGCCCGGTGGTTGTGTTCACCATACCACTCCCGTACTTCCCCCGAACGTTTGCAGGCTCCTCTTGGATGAGCTCGTCGATGAAGCCAGACAGATCCAGGTCACGCAGGTAATGCATGTCCCAGAGGGCCAGTGGGTTGACGCCCTGCGCCTCCTCGTAGCGCATGCGGCTGAGCTCGTACGCGTTGAGGATCCCCTCACCTGACGGGTAAGGCTTGATCGGGGAGCGCGCGACATACTCCGCACTGCCGCCGTTCTGCTTGTATCGGCGGCTATCTTTGACATCCAGAAACCGCTGCGCCTCTTCCGGATGCATGCGGCTGTAATGGATGGTCTCCACCATCGCCTGCACCAAACGCTCGGCCATGTGTTCCTTCTTGTAAAGCACCTCATAGCTTGTCGTGATCGTCGTCCCGTTGATCATCGGCAGGACCGGCAGCTCCCAGACGTGGACGCCGTGCAAAGGTTGGCCCCCGCGGAATCGGCCGACAAAGGCCGCGTCGGCCTTTCCTGTCATCACGGCTTCGACGGCCTTTGCACGATACTCCGGGTCATCCGGTTGGCCCAGCTCGATCCATTCGGCTTCGCCCTCGTCGAAGCCCTGGCGCATGATGTCCAGGATGTGGTTCAGCCGGTCGTGAGACGGAATGCCGTGGGGGGCCACGAGATTCCAGTCCGCAATCCGCAGCCCCTTGGCCTTGAAGTCCGCCAATGAGGTGAGCGGCTCCCGGGTTATGAGCCGGTCTCGGACGGCGTTGCTGGGCGAAGCCAGACAGACGATCGGCTTGTCGCGAGCCACCCAAAGGTACGGTGTGATGTGGTTTCCACAGATGAAGTCGATCTCGCCACTGAAGAGCGCGGCTTCGGCAACTCTTGGGTCGTCCGTCCCCTCCATGCTCCGGAGCGAGAGGTTCAGTCTCCCAAGGATCCCGGCTTTGTCCGCCAGCTCCCAGAACTGTGAGTGGCCTGCCCGGAACATGATGTTCAGCTCATACGGCTTGTAGTCGTTCACGGTCTGCAGCTCCTTCGTCTCGTCTCTCGGGTGCGGCCGCTTGATCGCGACAAGCCAACCCGAGATGCTCCTCGGGGAATCGATACGCACAGATATCAAGTGCCTCGGAGTATTCTTACCGAGGTCCGCGCCATTCTATCCCATGGCAGCCGCACTCGCGCCCGGAGAACGGCCGCATCGCTTTGTAATCGAGCCGCGATGCCCCCTCCTGTTCCTGGCAACCCCCGGAACGGCGGAATCATTTGCCGTTCGTCCGCCATATCGAGCAAACGGAGGGCTTGACCATTCCTTCGAGGCGATCACCGTGGTGGCGATCGATACCGATGTCGTACCCTATGAAGGCGGGACATCCAGCAGCCGCACGACGTTTGCGGTCGGCGGGTCCGTCACGCGGGCGGCGAGCGATCTGCACGAGCAGCGGTCGTCATCGACTGCGCGGTTGCTAACGCCACAGGTATCTACCCGTGCGAGTTGCCCCTCACCCCGGAGCGCATCTTGCGGGCGATCCAGGAGGCGGCGGACGGTCAATGACGACGTTCGAGCTGCTCGAGCCAGAGTCGGTGGAAGAGGCGACGAACCTCCTGGCCCAGCATGGCGACGAGGCCCGGATCATCGCCGGGGGCACGGCCCTCGTCATCATGCTGAAGAACCGATTGATCTCTCCCGGCTACGTCGTGAGCCTCGGCAAGCTGGACGAGCTGCACTATATCCACGAAGAGACCGACGGGACACTGCGGATCGGCGCCCTGACGACGATTCGTGAGGTCGAGCGCTCGCCCAAAGTTCAGGCCCGATGCCCAACGTTGGCCCGAACGTGTGGCCAGGTGGGGAACGTTCGCGTGCGCCACGCGGCCACCGTCGGCGGGAATCTGAGCGAGGCGGACTACGCCTCCGACCCGCCCGCCGTGCTTATGGCGGCTCGTGCGCGGGTGAGGGCACGCGGCCCGCGAGGCGAGCGCGAGATCCCTCTTACTGACTTCTTCAAGGGCTTCTATGAGACGGCGCTCGCTCCGGACGAGGTACTCATCGAACTGATCGTGCCCGCTGCGCCGCCGACGACGCGGTCTTCGTATTTGAGGTACCTGACGCGCTCGTCCGAGGACCGGCCCTGCCTCGGTGTCGCTGCCTTCGTGGACGTCGACGACAGGGGCATATGCCGCGATCTGCGGGTCGTCGTGGGCGCGGTTGCGGAGACGCCGCAGGAGGTCGACGCGGCGGAGAAGCTCGGGATCGGCCAGCGGTTAACGGCCGAGCTGATTCAGACCATCGCGGAGGAGTACGCGCGGTCAATCGACCCGCTCTCCGACCTGCGTGGGTCCGCCTGGTACCGCAGGCAGATGGTCCGGGTATTCGTGCGCGATGCGGTCCAGGGCGCGCTCGACGACGGGAAAGCGTAGCCGTGGCGATCGGCGAGACGTCGCTGCCGGCTATGATGCCGGCGATCGCGAACGCCGTCTACAACGCGGTCGGTGTGCGGATCACAGACCTGCCCATCACGCCCGACAAGGTGTTACGCGGGCTGCACGAGAAGGAAGTGCAGCCAATGCGAAGAGGGTGACATGAAGCGGATCGTGCAGCTCAGGGTAAACGGCGTGGCGCGGGAGGTGGCGGTGGAGCCCCACCATATACTGCTCGACGTGCTGCGCCAGGAGTTCGACCTGATCGGCCCCCGCGAGGGTTGCGGCATCGGCATGTGCGGCGCGTGCACGGTGCTGGTGGATGGCGTCCCGCTCAGCTCGTGCCTCATGCTGGCTGCGCTCGCGGCGGGGAAGGAGCTGGTGACGATTGAGGGCCTCTCCACGGGCAGCGAGCTGCACCCTATCCAGCAGGCATATCTGGACCACAACGCCTTCCAGTGCTCGTACTGCACGCCGGGCTTCATTCTGGGCACAAAGGCGCTGCTGGACGAGAACCCGAGCCCGACACCCGGCGAAGTGCGCGAATACCTCAGCGGCAACTTGTGTCGCTGCGGCAGCTACGTGAAGATTCTGGACGCGGTGCTGGACGCCGCCCAGCGCCTGCATTCCGCGTCGGAAGCCGGGGGAGTAAGCGGCAGCCTCGGGCCGGGAGCGAACACGTGACAGTTGAAGACTCGTTCTCTTCGTTTCCAGGTAACGCACTATTTCTTGGCACAAGGCATCAACTCCAACCTGAGGTTCACAGTCTTCCGCTACGCGGACTCATTGACGTTCTCTCCGGCTCGGCGCATCATAGCGCAGGTGAGGCCTCGAAAGTGCCTCTACGTGTTCGAAGCTGATCCTCCCAGGAGGCGAAAATGCTGCCCAAGGAACAGAACGAGCTTCTGACCCGGACCGGCCCAGGTACGCGCATGGGCGATGTCACGCGGCGATATTGGGTGCCGGCGCTCCTCTCCTGGGAGCTGCCGGAGCCGGACTGCGCGCCCCTCCGCCTGAAGCTGCTCGGGGAGCAGCTCGTCGCCTTTCGCGACACCGCCGGCAGGGTCGGTATTGTCGACGAGCGATGCGCGCATCGCTGCGTGTCACTGTTCCTGGGGCGCAACGAGGAGGGTGGGCTGCGGTGCGTCTTCCACGGTTGGAAGTACGACGTCGAGGGCAACTGCGTCGACATGCCCAACGAGCCCGCGGAGACCGACTTCAAACACAACGTCCACCTCGCGGCTTATCCAGCCGTCGATATGGGCGGCATCATCTGGACCTACATGGGGCCCAAAGACCTGCAGCCTGCGCTCCCCAAGTTTGAGTTCACCCAAGTGCCCGAGACCCAGCGCCAAGTCACCAAGACCTGGGAGGATTGCAACTGGCTCCAGGGCCTGGAGGGCGGCATCGACAGTATTCACTCCTCCTTCCTGCACCGCTCTATCACGGCCGGCGCCAACCGCGGGGGTCTAGCCGGCTTCCGGGCGCAGTCTGTGTCGGGGAAGCTGGACCTCGATCTCACCGACTACGGCTACCGCTACGTTTCCCAACGCCCGCTCGGGGAGCGGGGTGACTACACCCGCCTCTACCACTTCGTCATGCCGTGGACACAGATCCGCGCATCGCAGGGCGCCGACGGTTTCCGTGAATGGAAGCCACAGATCAGCGGACACTTCTGGGTGCCGATCGACGACGAAAACCACATGGTATGGAACTGGACGTACCGGTGGGACGACGAGCCGTTCCCGGAGTCCGAGTGGAGCGCCCGGCAGCCCAATTACCCTGGCGGCGAGCAGATCGCAGGCTTCCGCAAGGTCCGCAACAAGGACAACAACTGGATGATTGACCGCCAGGTCCAGAAGACGCAGAACTTCACCGGGATCGACGGGATCAATACGCAAGACCACGCGGTGCAGGAGAGCATGGGATCGATCGTCGATCGGTCGCACGAGCACCTCGGCACGACCGACAAGGCGGTGGTGACGGCCCGCCTGCTGCTACTGAAAGCGATCGCTGCGGTTGGGGACGGTGGCGACCCGCCCGGTGTCGGGGACAGCTACCATGGGATTCGGGCGATTGAGCACGTGCTCGAGCCGGGGGTGGCCTGGCGCGACGCGTTGCTGCCCGAGGCCTACCCGAACGGCGCCCGCCGGATAATGGAGCAGCTGACCGAGAAGAGGGTGAAATGAACATCACGTATGGTCTCATCAGCGCTGATTCCCACATCGTTCTCGACAAGGATGCCTTTCTGCGGCATATGTCCGCCGCCAAGTGGGGCGACCTGATTCCTCAGGTGCGCGAAACCGAGGGCCCTGCCGGGCGGAAGGTGGAGCGCTGGTTCGTCCATGGCGAGGCCGGCGAAGGCATGGGCGGCGTGGCGAATTGCCCGGCGGTCATGGGGAACCGGGAGAAGGAAAAGATCTTTCCCCAACGCTGGGAAGAGGTCCCTCCTAAAGTCTACGACCCACTGGAGCGACTCGAAGCGCTCGACTCCGACGGCGTGGACGCCGAGATCCTGTTCCCCAACGACCCCGGGCGTGGCCAGTTCTTTCGTTTCGGCGATGCCGAATTCGAGCTGGCCTGTGTCCAGGCGCATAACGATGCCGAGGCCGAGTGGCGGCAGGCCAGCGATCGCTTCGCCCCTCTGCTCATCCTTCCCTACCTGAGCCCCATCGAGACGATTGTAACAGAGGTAGCGCGCGGGGCCAGGAATGGGCATCGCGGCATCAATATGCTCGCCGACCCGAGTCGCATGGCGCCGGGCCAGCGCCACTTCAACGATCCCCACTGGGATCCCCTGTGGGAAACCTGCCAGGAGCTAGAGCTGCCGGTCCACTTCCACGAGTCGGCCGGCGCGGGCGTGCGCCAAATTCCGCGCTGGGACGGTTACTCTGCCAACGCCTGGCATACCGTGATGACGTCGCCCACCGCCGCTGCCGTGGCGCAAGTGATCCCCAACCTAGTCTTCTCCGGGAACTTCGATCGCTTCCCCCGACTCCGGTGGGTATGCGCGGAGGCCGGCCTCGGCTGGCTCGCCTACGTTATCGAGGGATGCGACCACGAGTGGGAGCGCCGGCGCTTATGGGCTGAGGGCCTTACCACCCGACCCAGCGAGCTGATCCGGCGCCATGTCTTCGCCAACTTCTGGTACGAGAAGTCGGGCATCGACCTCCGCCACACCATTGGGCTCGACAACATCATGTGGGAATCGGACTACCCCCACACGACCTCCACCTACCCCAAATCCTGGCAGTATGTGGACCAATGCCTGGCCGCCGTACCCCAGGGCGAGCGCAAGAAGATGCTTTACGAGAACGCCGTCCGCCTGTACCGACTCTGATGGACATCGCGCGGAGCCAAAGCTTCATCAGCGCCGACGATCACGTCCAGGAGCCGCCGGACCTGTGGACGCGCCGGCTCTCGAAGGCGAAGTGGGGAGGTCGGATCCCTCACCTGGACCGCCAGGCGGACGGCGCCGAGCGCTGGGTCGTGGACGGCGAGTCTCTAGCCTTGCGCGGGGCCGCCTGCGCGGCGGCGCTCATGCCCCGACCAACGGAGGAGCCGCAGCGCTGGGATGAGGTGCCTCCCGTGGCCTACGCGCCGAGCGAGCGCCTCCGCGCGATGGACGCCGACGGCGTGAACTACGCCGTGCTCTACCCGACGGTAGCCGGCGTCGGGGGAGAAACCTTCGGCCGGATCACCGACCCCGAATTCGAGCTGGCCTGCGTCCAAGCCTATAACGACTGGCTCATCGAGGAGTGGGCTGGCTGCAGCGAGCGCTTCATTCCCCAGTGCATCGTCCCGCTGTACCCGCCGGCGGCGGCCGCCGAGATCCGGCGGGCGGTCGCACTAGGGCATCGCGGCGTCATCTATCCGGGGATCCCCATGGAGCTGCGCGACGTTCCCCACGTCAATGATCCGCAGTACGATGCCATCTGGTCCGCGTGCCAGGAGCTGGGCGTCCCCGTGTGCTTCCACGCGGGGGCTTCTGCGTGGACCCAGATGGCCCCCTACGCCGGCTTATCGCCGGCCGTCACCGGGGCGCTGAGCGGGATGACCCGACCCGTCAGCATCGCCTCCGTGCTTGTCAACATCCTGATGTCGCGCATCCTGGAGCGATTCCCCGAGCTGAGGGTGGTGTTCGCGGAGAGCGCCCTCGGGTGGTGCGCCTATCTGTTGGAGTACACCGACCACCAGTTCGATAACGACAAGGTCAGGAATGAAGGATATGCCCTCAGGCCGTCCGAGCTGTTCCGACGCCAGTGCTACGTTACAGGCTGGTACGACCGGCTGAGCCTCCAGACCCGCCATCACATCGGCGTCGAGAACATTCTCTGGTGCACCAACTTCCCGCAGGCGACCTCGACCTGGCCGCGCAGCCGCGAGGTTATCGATAGCTGGGCCGCGGACGTCCCGACGGAAGAGCGGGAGCAGATCCTCTGGGAGAACGCGGCCAAGCTCTATCGGATCGAGTGGCCACTCGACTCGTAAGCCTCAAACCAAGGAGGTTGGCGATGCGACCCTATTGGGTCCCATCGCTCCTCTCCTGGGAGCTGCCCGACCCAGACTGTCCCCCCGTGCGGCTCAAGCTTCTCGGCGAGCCATTGTCGCAGCGCGACGACACGCGACGATGGGTGCCTTGACAAGATTTGATCCGAGGGGTATCCCTCTGGGTAAGGATAAAGTCATAACCTTTGTGGAAAGGATGGTTCAACCATGGCCGTGGACGTCAGCACCGACCCGATGGAGAGACTTTACCGGGAGCTCGAGGCCAAGAGCATGGGGGCTCTGTGGCGCATGCGCATACCCCAGGGCGCAGCCGATGGCCTGACCGCCTATCCTCCGATGGTATGGCGCTGGACTGACATCGAGCCGTTCGCTCAGCGCGCGCTCGACCTGGTGCAACCCGGCCGCGGTGAAGGAGAGCGGCGCGCGGTCACGCTCAATAACCCCCACACCGGCGGCCGGGGCGCAACTCACACCCTGACCGCAGCGCTCCAATGTGTGAAGCCGGGCGACATCTCTCCCTCGCACCGCCACGTGGCGGCCGCCATCCGCTTCATCATTCGAGGCGAGGGTACGGTCACGATCGTGAACGGCGAGCCTGCCCCGATGCGCCCGGGCGATCTCGTGCTCACCCCAAGCCTGTACTGGCACGGGCATGTCAGCGAGGGCACCGGTCCTATGATGTGGATGGACAGCCTCGATGCGCCACTCGTCGGTCTGTTGCACGCCGGCATGCAGCAGGAGCCCTACCCCGACGAGATCGAGCCCGCCACCAAGCCCATCGGCGACTCGTACAACCGGTTTGGCATTGGCCACCTCCGGCCGGTCTGGGAGAAAGAACGATCCC
>WHTR01000068.1:0-5872 GCA_009377635.1 Chloroflexota bacterium | reverse complement strand
CCCAGGCGTCCACACCAAAGCCCACCGGCACTCGTCGAGCCAGGTGTTCCATGTCTTTCGCGGCCAGGGAACTACCATTGTCGATGGTGTGCGCCTTGACTGGAAGCAGGGGGACTTTTTCGCCCTCGCACCGTATTGCTGGCACGAGTTCATCAACACCTCGAGCTCCGAAGAAGCGGTTCTGTTCTCCACGACCGACACCGCGGTCCTCGAACCGCTCAACCTCTACTTCGAGCACGAATACGAGGAGAACGGCGGCCACCAGAAGGTTGTGGCGAGCTATATCGAGCGGCAGCTTTAGCTCTTCGGCGACGATCTGCCGAAACACCGTGTGGTTGCCCGTGCCAGTGTCCGGCGCGGCTGTTTCGACGCTGACAATGCCGGAATGGGCTCGGCAGTGGGTTACGCGGTAATGAGGGATGCTTCGCATTCAGCCTGTCATAAATCTCGAACCGCCAGCCGCGAGGAGTTGATCGAGCTTACGTACTTCCGCTCAGCAAGGGCCGCCTCAGCCGCTCGGACGATGTGCTCCCTCCAGTCGGTCGCGGTTGGTGCGCGGCATGCCACCTATCATGCGCCCCCTCGCTCATCGACGTGCCGAGTGGGATCGACGTCGTGGTAACCGGCAGGCTCCGGCGATCAAGCCATGCAGGCCGCGGTCCCCAGACTCCGTGGGTATGACGACCGTAGCGCGGGACGTGCAGGGGCGAACGGCTGCCGTTTATCCCGACTGACCATGGCGGGTGTCACGGCGGGGATATAATGCGGACAGGAGGGATGTCATGGCCCAGCGCGGTGTTCGCCTCACGGCCGACGACATCTGGGAGACCCCGGTGGACGGCAACCGCTATGAGGTGATCGACGGGGAGCTGTACGTGACGCCGCCGCCGCTCGAGCAGCATCAGCGTGGGGCCAGCGCGCTGCACGGCTATCTTTGGCAGCACGTGCGCGAGCGACGCCTTGGGAGGGTGTATTCGGCGCCGATTGCCGTCGTGCTGGACGAAGAGACAGGCGTTCAACCGGATGTGGTGTACGTCGCGAACGAGCGCCGCGACATCATTGCCGAGCGGGGCATCGAAGGTGCGCCGGACCTCGTCGTCGAGGTCCTCTCGCGCAGCACGCAGGTCCGGGATCGGGGCGTGAAGATGGCGCGCTACGCCCGGGCTGGCATCCCGTACTAGTGGATCCTCGACCCGATGGCCCGTATCCTAGAACCCCGGCCGCAAAGCCCCGTCATCCTGAGGAGCGCAGCGACGAAGGATCTCTCGTGACCGCCAACTTACGCTTAAGGGGAGATCCTTCGCTTCGCTCAGGATGACAGAAGGCGTTTTCGGCCGCACCTCTAGAGGAGCACCGACTTAGCGGGCAGGGGTACGAGCTGGCCACCATCCATGGTCCTCGCGATGTGTTCCGCCCCGAGCTGTTCCCGGGCCTCGAGATCCCCATGGACGCCCTCTGGGCCTGAGGGGCCTGCGGCTGACGAACGATTGCAGGCCCCGCGAGAGATGGTCATGCATCTGAGCGACGTGGGGCGAACGTTGCCTGCAAACTGAGGATGGGCCTTGAAATTGGCAGGGGGGAGAACGGCGGATCCACCCGTGCACCCCTCGCAGGTTCGCGGGAAGCGCGGCCCACCTAGGTTCCACGCCCGCTCAGACTCCGTGCGGCGGCGATGTGTCCCGCGAGTTGCTCACGTTCGCTGAGCCTGACCGGCTCCCCTGGTCCCTCCTCACGGGCGTCCCGCAGACACTGGTCTGCCGGCTGCGGCTGCGCTGACCGACAATAGTGGGGGGGTCTCACGTGTCAGGTCAGCGGTCATGACGGGCCCTGTGCCCAACACCCTTCTGAATCTCTCGTATGAGCACCAGCGGCGCCGACTTCGTTCGCTGGCTGAGACGGTGCGGGGGTCCTACGATCTGCAGGATGGGCGGTTGAAGCTCCTAACCTACGAGGATAACGCGGTCTACCAGGTGCAGTCCTCCGGTGGCCAACGCTTTGTTCTGCACATGGCCGTTTGTTCCAGTGCATCCCCTCGAGAACTCCGTTCCGAGATGACGTGGCTCGAAGCCCTCCACCGCGATACCGGTCTGGCTGTTCCCGAGCCGATCCGGACCAGTGACGGCCGCCTGGTAGGTTCGCTGCGGATCGAAGGAGACCTGGAAGTCAGCTACGGTCTGTTGAGCTGGATCCCGGGCAAACCGTTAGGGTCTCGGCCGAGTCTGGCTGGAATGCGGCAAGCAGGTGACCTTACGGCTCGACTTCACGAGTACGCGCATCGCTGGTCGCCGCCGGCGGATTTTCTCCGTCCTACCTGGGATCTCGACTGGGTGTTCGGCCCGTCAGCTGTTCTTTCCGATCCGAGCACCTCGCCACTGGAGCGCCGGGCGCGGGAGGTGGTGCAGGCGAGTGGCCACCGTCTGCGTCATGAGTTGGGGAGCCTCGCCACGGGACCTGACATATTTGGGCTGCTGCATGCTGACATCAACCTGTTCAACGTGCTCATTGATCGTGAGCGCGTCGGACTTATCGACTTTGACGATTGCGGCTGGAGCCACTACCCGTACGATCTTGCCGTAATGCTCTACGCGTTGCGATTCTGGGTCGGCGAACGAGGCCGCGATTCGCACCGAGAAGCGACTCTGCGAAATGCGTTCCTTGGCAGCTACTTCCGCAGGCGACCGTCATCGAACCCTGTTCTCGGCCTTCTCCCGAGCTTCATGGCGATGCGAGCTCTGATCCTCATGCGCTTCTCCTTGCAGTCCCCCAATTCCAGGGTCCAGCAGTGGGCCGTGGCAAGCCGCAAACGTCGCATTCGGCACCTCGAGGAGTACCTCGACGGGCAGCTACTCGCGTTCTAGCGCGGTGCCCGCACGGTCGTCAGAGCTTCCTTTGGTGTCCCTGCCCTTGATGTTGGTAGTTGGGAGGAACCCGCACGGTTCGTTCCGCCGACTCCGTGCCGTTTCCGGACTGGGTTCCCGACGACGTGCGGGCGGCTGCGCTGTGCCTATCCGAGATGCAGGCGTGGGCCCAGCTCGAATGGCTGGCGGCGGCCTCTTCGTTCAAGCGCTAGGTCTCAACCCGGCAGAAACTGTGGTCCAGCCTCGCGCGACGATGACGGTGTCCTGACATGGGCTATCATCGCTTCAAAAGCCACACCACCGCGCTGAGGAACTGACGAGGCCACGGTGTTCAGCATTTCTCGCTGGCAAGACCCGAGCACGTTGCTCTTCACCAGCGCGCCCTTGCGACGGGCGCTGGCGGCCACTTCGCGACCCTACCGCGCCCGCATCGTGCTCCTTACGCTGCTCATCATCGGCGGGACCCTGCTGCCACTCGCCCCGCCGCTTCTGTACCGATCCGTTATCGACCAGTTAGTCCACGGCAGCGCCCTCGAGCCGGTGCTGCCGATCGCCGTGGCGGCAGGCGTTCTGACCGTGCTCGGAATCCTGCTGACGTATGCCTACACCACGATGGCATCCTCGCTCGGTCGGCAGATCATCGCGGACCTGCAGATGCAGATGTACCGGCGCCTGGCCTCGATGCCGCTTGAGTTCTTCACCACGCTCAAAGGGGGCGCGGCTAGCGCGCGGCTCACGACCGATGTCTACACGGCCGAGCCGCTCTTTAGCCGGGCGCTGGTCGGGCTGGTCGCCAACGTTCTCATGTTGGTTGGGGCCCTTGCCGTGCTGATCGCCGTGGATGTCAGGCTGGCGGTTGCGCTCCTCCTCGTGCCGCTCATCTTCAAGTTCGTCGAGGTCAACGAGCGGCAGATCAGGCTGCTGATTCGAGTCCCGAACGAGCTGAACACCGATATCGCCACCGGGGCCGAGTCGCTGCTCAGCACCCCCGGGATGACGCTTGCTCGGCAGTCCGGACAGGTGACGCGCGAGATCAACCGGTTCCAGAGAACGGTCGAGCGGCTCCGGCGAATCGCGGCGCGGCTGGCCGAGCTGGGAACGCGGATCACCACGGGCTACAACCTAACCTTCGGCGTCGCGACGAGCGTCCTATTCATCGGCGGCGCCTGGCTCGCCTCGATTGGCCAGCTCAGCATCGGCTCACTGGTGCTCTTCTTGCTCTACATCCGGTTGGTCCAGATTCCGATCACGGCCATCGGGGGCCTGCGCTACGAGGCACTGGGCGCGGCCCGGGCGTTCGAACGCGTTTACGAGGTGATTACCGCCGAGGGTACACCAGTCGGCAAGGAGCCTAACGCCCCGGTGGAGCAAGCCGAGGGCACCGGCATCGTCGTCTCAGTCCAAAGAGGGGATCGCCCTCCCAGGGCAGCGCTCGCGTTCGAACGGGTCTGGTTTCGGTACCAGACCTTCGCCAACCTGGCCATTCCCAAGCCTCTCGCACTCGGGCGCGGCTGAGGCGCCCCCCGAGGATGGGTTGACGAGCGGACCGGACATGCCGTGGGTTCTTCGGGGCGTGTCATTCTCGGTCTCGCGCGGCGAGCTCGTCGCCATTGTGGGCGCGTCAGGAGCGGGAAAGAGCACCATCGCGCTGCTGGCGGCCGGCCTCTACGCACCCACCGAGGGGATCGTCCGGCTGTCTGGGCGGGACACTCAGGAATGGACAGAAAGCGAGCTCGCCCAGCGGGTGGCCCTCATCACCCAGGAGACCCATGTGTTCCACGACACGATTCGCCGGAATCTACTCTATGCCAACGAGCAGGCGACCGAGCCGGACATCGAGCGTGCCTGCCAGGCGGCACGGCTCGGCCCGCTCATCGCCTCGCTGCCCGACGGCTACGACACGCAGGTGGGTGAGCGCGGGTACCGTCTCTCCGGAGGCGAACGCCAGCGACTGGCGGTAGCCCGAGCACTGCTCAAGGACGCGCACCTTGTGGTCCTGGACGAGCCGACTTCTCAGCTGGATGCGGAGACAGAGCTGCTCATCAAGGAGACCACGCGGCAGCTCTTCGCCGACAAAGCCGTGCTCACCATCGCCCATCGGCTGTCGACCATCCTGGATGCCAACCGGATCCTGGTCCTCGACGATGGCAATATCGCGGAGGAAGGCACGCACGATAGCCTCATGGCCCGTTCCGATGGTCGCTATGCCGCCCTCTACAGCGCCCAGGTTCGTGAAGCGTAAATGCATTCAGGAGGCGGTCGCACGAAGCACCAGGCGCTGCTCGTCGCGATGCTCACCGTCGACCGCATGGCGACGTGGGGCGCGCGAACGGATCCATCGAGTTCGTGTGAGACCGGCAAAGAACGATGTCCGCGAGGTTCGTCAATGAGGAGAGACGACCGACCAGCCGTCGTTGAGCGATGTGGCACGTGCCGGGCGAACCGGGGCGAGTTTCAGAACTCCGGCGGGGTGATCTATCAGGACCGGCTCTGGCGTCTCGAACATTGCATCGAGCCCATCCCGGTCGCGGGCTGGTTGGTGCTCAAGCCCCTCCGCCACGTAGAGGCCTTTGCGGATCTGACTGAGGAAGAGGCCGAGAGCTTCGGCCCGCTCGTCCGGCTCGCAACCCGAGCGATGCGCGAGGTGCTGCAGCCCGCGAAGGTCTATGTGTGCCTGTTTTCCGAATCTGAGGGCTTCGCACACATCCACGTCCACCTGATCCCGCGTTTCGCGGAAACCCCGCATGAGCTCCATGGCGCTGGCGTGTTCGACCTGCTGCGCAGGGCTGGTGAGGAGCAGCGCAACCTTGGCGACGTCGCGGCCGCGGCTGAAGTCGCCGCAGCCGTCCTCGAGCGGTTGCAGGCGGGCAGGTGAACCGCCTGGCGCTTGAGAATCGCCAGTGCCTTGTCGCGTGTGTATTCGAAACCCGTAAGGCCAGGCGCCGGAGCGCCGTGCGCTTGTGCTTCGGCCTGAGGCGCCGCATGCAGCGCATGCCTGAACGCGGCGAGCTGTC
>WHTR01000067.1 GCA_009377635.1 Chloroflexota bacterium | reverse complement strand
ATGAGCCGCTCGGCGAGCTGCTGCACGACGGATGCCGTCACCGTTCGGCCATTGATCCGGCTGATGCTCCGTCCCTGAGCCATCTCACGCGTCAGCACGAGCACGTCGTCATCCAGCGTGCAGCCGACCTCGTCGAGGATCGCTCTGACCCTGTGCGCGTCGGACGCAACTGAGAAGACCGCCTCGACCGACGCCCGATCAGCCCCGGACCGAACCAGCGTGAGATCGACCCGGTCGCCCAGCGCCGCGCCCAACGCGTCAATGATGATGGACTTCCCCGCGCCGGTTTCGCCGCTGAGGAGGTTCAGTCCATCAGTCCATTCGATGCGTAGGGCGTCGATGATGGCGAGAGAGCGGATCGTCAGCTCCAGGAGCCGGCACGGCGCGGCGCCGGCCGTCACGCACGGGGACTGCGGCGCCTCAGTAGATGCAGCCTCCTGCGGCACACCCTCCGCACGACGCTTCTGTGCGGTCGGCCCGCTCGGCTCCTGCATGTCTCGCGCCCTACTCCAGCTTCGACAGGACGCGCCGGTAGAACTCCGGCCGGGTCCCGCGCCGGGCGAAGAGCGTCACGCGATCACTGAGCTCGACGTCGACGAACGCTCCGCTCGTGAGGGGCTCGTCGATCTGCCCATCGGCCGTCAGCATGGCCGTCTGCGAAGACCACACGCGAAGATGAAGCGGCGTGTCCCCGGGCAGGACCAGGCTCCGCAGGGCCGAGATGTGCGGGCAGATCGCCGTGACGACCACCTCAGCGGAGCCGGGAGCGAGGATCGGTCCACCAGCGGCGAATGAGTAGGCGGTCGATCCCGTGGCGGTCGCCACGATCAGACCGTCGCATCGGAACTGATGGAGCAGATGCCCCTCGGTCGCGAGGTCGATCGTCAACGTCCTCGGTGATTGCCCGCGGCCGACGACGATGTCGTTCAAGGCGAGAAACGTGGCCGCCGCGGCACGGAGAGGGGTCTCGACGGGAATCCGCCGCAGTGCCGCGCCTTCGTCCGCTTTCGGGACGGCGTTGGCGTCCGTCTGCTGCGCCTGCGGACCATCCTTACCACCGGCCTCTTCTGTCAAACCGACCTGCGCCTGAAGCATCGCACGCTGGTCCAGCCAGTGGCTACCGGCCAGGTACGGCTCCAATGCGTCCGGCAGGTCGGACGGGAGGAGCTCAGCCAGAAATCCGAGCCTACCCATCTGGACGCCCACGATGGGGACCGGGGTACCAGCGAGCCACCGCGCCGTCCGCAGGATCGTGCCGTCACCCCCGAACGTGACAGCCATCCGCAACTCAGCCGACGCAATGTCTTGTCCGAGATTCCACGACGAGCAGAGCACCGACTCTGCGCCCCAGCGCTCGAGCGCGACGGCGCACGCACGCGTCAGGGGAAAGGCCTCTTCGACCATGGGCTGATAGATGAGCGCTACCTTGTCCATACCCTACGCTCGGCAGCTAGCCTGCGGCACTGACCATTGAATCCTTCGCCCTCTCGACCAGCGAGCGCGCCTCCTCGAGCGCCGCCGCGATCGCGCGCTGCAGATCGGGGTGATGGACACCGCCACGAGCGGACGCCGGCAGCACGCGCGCCAAGAACTCAACATTCCCTGCCGGGCCGCGAATCGGCGAAGCGGTAAGCCCGCCCAAGTGGAGGCCGTTGTCGTGTATCCACGCGGCGAACGACTCCAGCACCTCACGATGGACGCTCACATCCCGTACAACGCCTCGCCGACCCACGCGACCCCTTCCCGCCTCGAACTGCGGTTTGATGAGCGCCACGATCTGCCCGCCGTCCGCGAGCCAACGGATGGCAGTCGGGATCAGGAGACGCAGCGAGATGAAAGACGCGTCGATCGTGACGAGGTCCACCGGCTCGGGGAGGCGTTCGAGATACCGCGCGTTGGTTCGCTCCATCACGACCACCGTTAGATCGGTCCGAAGCCGCCAATCGAGCTGTCCGTAGCCGACATCGATCGCGTAGACCCGGCGGGCGCCCCGCTGGATTAGGCAATCGGTGAATCCGCCCGTCGATGCACCGACATCGGCGCACATCCGGTCCCGAGGATCGACGCGAAAGCGGTCAAGCGCGTGCGCGAGCTTGATGCCGCCACGGCTCACGTACGCCCGGGGGGCGCTGACCTCCAACGGTGCGTCAGTGCGCACGGCCTGTCCAGGTTTGACCATCGTCGACCCTGCAACGGCCACCTTGCCGGCGAGCACGAGGGCGCGCGCCTGCTCCCGCGTCGCTGCGAGTCCGCGCTCCACGAGAAGTCCGTCGAGCCGCACGCGTGGACGGAGGGTCTCCACGTTCGAAGTATACCGGGTGCGCGCGGGGCTGATTGAATGACCGCCCAGGCTCCACCTATAGTTCGCCAAGGGAGTTCCCGGCCATGCAGCGTTCCTCGCCACACACACGTGTCGATTTCCACGCGCGTCCCCTCGAGCCCGTGCGTCTGCTCGCCCTTGCGCTGCAGACCGTTCGGCCGAAGCAGTGGCTGAAGAACGGGCTGATCTTCTTCGGCCTGGTCTACTCGCTGCAGCTCACGAACGCCAGCCTCGCCCTGCAGGCAGTGGCGGCGTTCGCCGCCTTTTGCTGCATCTCCGGCGCCGGCTACATCCTCAATGACATTCGCGACCTGGAGCTCGATCGGAACCATCCGGTGAAACGATTTCGCCCGATCGTGGCCCGGCAGCTATCCGTTCGCTCGGCACTCGTGCTGGCCATTCTCCTGTTCGCCGCCGGATTCGGGCTGGCAGCGGCAGTCGGGCTGCTCTTCGTGGCGATGTGTGCCGCCTATATGCTGCTGGCCACCTCGTACTCGCTCTGGTTGAAGCACGTGGTCCTCATCGACTCGTTCGCTGTCGCCGCCGGCTTCGTCCTGCGAGCCGCCGCGGGCGCGGTCGCCGTCGAGGTGCCGATCTCACCATGGCTCTACGTGTGCACAGCCCTCGGCTCGCTGGTCATCGTCTTCGGAAAGCGGCGCTCGGAGCTCGTCGAGCTGGAGCATACCGCTGGCTCGCACCGGCCCTCCCTCGAGCAATACACGGTGGAGTTCCTCGACTACCTCGTTGCCATCACGGCCACCGCCAGCGTGATGGCGTACTCCCTGTACACCTTCTCCGCTGAGAACGTGCCGGCCAATCACTTGATGATGGCCACGATCCCGGTCGTCCTGTACGGCGTGTTCCGCTACCTGTTCCTGCTCCGCGTCAAGAATGTGACCAGTGCGCCGGAGGAGCTTCTGCTCAAGGACCGGAGCCTGGCAGCCGCCGTCGTCCTCGTGCTCGCGATGAGCGCGGCGATCCTATACCTCAGCCCGCGCGCTGCCTGAACGCTCGGCAGGCCGCCCGAAGCGTCTACCGCTTCGTGTACTGGGGCGCCTTCCGGGCCCGCTTCAGACCGTACTTCTTGCGTTCCTTCGCGCGCGGATCCCGGGTGAGGAGACCAGCCTGCCGAAGGACGGGGCGATGCGATTCGTCGGCCCGGACGAGCGCGCGGGCAATCCCGTGCGTGATCGCTCCGGCCTGGCCCGAGCCCCCACCGCCTTGCACCTTGACCAGCACGTTGAAGGACCGATGCGTGTTGGTCATGCGCAGCGGAAGGGTGATCTGGTTTTGCCAGCTCAACCTCGGAAACCGCACCTCCATCGGTACTCCGTCGATGATCACGTTGCCGACCCCGGGCTGCAGCAGGATCCGTGCGACAGCGGTTTTCCGACCGCCGACAGCCGTGATCCACTGCTGGGCGTTTCGTCCTGGCGCTCTAATCATGCGTGACGACCTCAGCTAAAGCCTGAACTTGTCCCTGGTGCGGATGGTTCGGTCCAGGGTAGACACGCAGTTTCCGGAACATCGACCGGCCGAGCGAATTCTTCGGGAGCATCCCCCGTACCGCATGCTCGATAACGCGCTCGGGGTGGGCGTTCATCATCTGCTCCAGCGATGTCGCCCGCAGAGACCCCAGGTAGCCCGAGTGCCGGTAGTACATCTTTTGGCGCGGCTTGTTCTTCCCGGAGAACGCCAGCTTCGTCGCGTTCACGACCACGACGTAGTCGCCGACGTCCATGTGAGGAACATACATCGCCTTGTGCTTGCCTCGGAGCAGGCCGGCAATCTCGCTGGCCAGCCGCCCGAGCCGGCGCTCTGTCGCGTCAATGACGTGCCACCTGCGCGCGATCTCCCGCGCCCGCGGACTATACGTGCGAGCTGCTTCCATCTTCGTGCCCCTACATTCGATCAGCCGACGGCGCCACCTGGCCGCCAACGCCGACCACCTCGTATTTCACCTCGACCAGCGTCAGCCCGCCGGCTGGCGCAGTGGGCCCCGCCGCGGCACGCTCAGTACGACCCATGATGGCTTCGATACCCGTCACCGGCAGCCTCTCCCGGCCGACCAGCACTGAAGACCCGACGATGGAGCGTACCATGTGGCGCAGAAACGCGTCCGCCTCGATATCGAAGGCCAGGAGCCGCGGTTCCGACGGATCATGCCGCCACTCCGCCCGGAACACGCTGCGAACCGTGCTGCTCCGAGGCTCGTCCTGCGCTGCATGGGTACGGAAGGCGGCGAAGTCGTGCCGCCCCACCAGTGCCTGACAGGCGGTGTCCATCGCATCCGCATCCAGTGCAGCCTCGACGTGGGTAGTCCAACGGCGGTGCCACACATCTCGGTCGGGCGCGTTCCAGATGGCGTACCGGTACCGCCGACTCCGGGCGCTTCGCCGAGCGTCGAAGCCCGCCGGCACATCAGCGACTGACCGAACGAGCACGTCCTCTCCGACGAGCGCGTTCAACGCTCGCTTCAGGTCCACAACGGGCATCCGCGAGACCGTTTGAAAGCTGACCACCTGACCGCGAGCGTGTACACCCGTGTCGGTGCGGCCGGCAGGGGTAACGCGAATCGGCGCTTGCAGCACGCGCTGGAGCCCCGCCTCAATCTCGCCCCCGATCGTTCGGAGACCCGGCTGCGGCGCAAACCCCCGAAAGTCGGAGCCATCGTACTCGAGGTCGATGCGAATCGTGCGTCGAGTGGAATGCTCACCGGCGACGGTTGGAGAACGCTCGCTCCGCATCGCGCCATCAGAGGACAAGCTCGACCTGGGCCACGGGTGCGCTATCGCCCCGACGCGGCCCGAGATGAAAGAGGCGAACATAGCCGCCCGGCCGCTCCGCGAAGCGCGGCGCGAGCTCATCGACGAGTTTGTTGGCGATGCGCACGTCATACAGATGAGCCAGGATCTGACGACGGGCGTGCAGGTCCCCGCGCTTGGCCAGGGTGATGAGCCGCTCCGCGAACGAGCGAAGCTCCTTCGCCTTGGGCTCCGTCGTCCGAATCCGCTCGTACCGGAAGAGATCAGTCGCCTGATTCCGGAGCAGCGCCGACCGGTGGCCGCTGGGCCGTCCGAGCTTACGGTTCCCGAGCTGGTGTCGCACGGTTCTGCCTTTCCCTCAACGCACTAGTACAGATCGGCGTAGGTGAGTCGTCGGTTGTCGGTAGGGCGGGGGCTTGTCCCCCGCCGCGCTTCCTCGTGTGCGGTCGCAGGGCGGGAGGGGACGAGCTCCTCCCCTACCGGACGCGCAGTCATGCGCAACGGACGAGAGACTTCCGCCCCGATGCACTAGGCCTCCTCCTCGTCGTCGTCGTCGGTCTCGAAGTCCTCGTCAGCAAAGGCTCCGGCGCGAACCGGGGTCTCGCCGTCGAAGTCGCGCTCGTCACTCTCCTCGTCGTCCACCAGTGCGGGCCGGCCGGCGCCATCGCCCGAGGGCACGATCCCGTGGCTCGCGAGCTTCTCGTGGAGCTCCAGCAGCGACTTGTGGCCGAAGTTCCGGAGGCTGAGCAGCTCGTCCTCACTCATCTGGAGGAGCTGCCCAACGATGGTGATCTGGGAGCGCTTGAGGCAGTTGTATGTGCGGGACGACAGGTCGAGCACCTCGATGGGCATGTCCTGCAGGCGGGACGGGATGGCGCCGGCGCCGATGGCGGCCTTCTCGGACCGCGGAGCTGCGCCCCCGAGCTGCGCGAAGACCTGGAACTGGTCGAGCAGGATCTGGGCTCCCTGGGCAAGCGCCTCCTTCGGTCCCACCGTACCGTCGGTCTGGATCTCCAGGACGAGCTTGTCAAAGTCGGTCCGGGCTCCGACGCGCGTCTTCTCCACACGATAGTTGACCCGGCGAATCGGGCTGAATACCGCGTCGATCGGGATCACGCCGAGCGATGGCGACTCGCGTCCCTCCGCGGTCAGGTACCCATGCCCCTTCTCGACCGTCAACTGCAGCTCGAGCCGCGCATCCTGGCTGTCGAGCGTCGCGATGGGGAGCTCCGGATTCACGATCTCGAGCTCCGGCGGTACGTGGATGTCTCCAGCGGTGACCACACCGGGGCCCATGCTCTCGAGCCGAACCTGCAACAGGTCGTCCGTGTACGACTTGAGCCGAACCTGCTTGAGATTCAGGATCAGCTCCGTCGTATCCTCTCGGACGCCAGGAATCCCGGAGAATTCGTGGTAGACGTTCTCTACCTTGATCTCCGTGATCGCCGCGCCAGTCAGCGACGAGAGCAAGACCCGGCGCAGTGCGTTTCCGAGGGTCAGACCAAACCCGTTGGCGAGCGGCTCGATTTCGAACTGGCCCAGCTCGCCCGACAGGTAGACGGTGTCCACCGTGGCGGTGGTAGCAGCTTCCTGCACGCTTGAATTCTCCTTCGCGTAGGTCGAGGCATCTCCGTGCTCCACGCTAGCGGGAGTAGTACTCGACTACGAGTTGCTCGTTCACCGACGTGTCGATATCTTCGCGCGCGGGAAGTGCCACAACCCGGCTGGTCAGTTGCTCGGTATCGAGCGCGAGCCAACGAGGAACTGTTTTCTCGGTCAGCTCTGCCCGAACGATCGAGAAATACTCGTTGTCGCGGCTCTTCGGGATGACCGAGACCACATCGCCTTCGCGCACGAGCGCCGATGGAATGTCGGTCTTGCGCTGATTCAGAGCGATGTGGCCGTGGCGAACGACCTGCCGAGCCTGTTTCCTCGAACTCGCGAAGCCCAGCCGGTAGACGACGTTGTCCAACCGCCGCTCAAGGATTGACAGCAGTGTGGGGCCGGTCATGCCGGGGCGTCGGCCCGCCTCCTCGAAATGGCGGCGGAACTGCTTCTCGAGCACCCCGTAGATCGAACGCAGCTTCTGCTTCTCGGCGAGCTGCAAGCCGAATTCCGATGTCTTGCGCCGACCTTGCCCACGCCCGCCTGGCGGGTACCGACGCCGCTCGACAGCGCACTTCGGCCCGAAGCAACGCTGTCCCTTGAGGAACAACTTCATCCCGTACCGGCGGCAAATGCGACACACCGGCCCTGTGTAGCGTGCCATCTCTGCTCCTTGGCGGTTCGTGCTCGATCTCAGTGACGTTGGTGGTCACCGTCCACCTGGGGTGGGCGGGCCCGCTTCGCTCGCTCTGGCCCGTTCGCCTCAGGTGGGAGGCGCCAGACACCTCACACCTGTTGCGCGTCCCCTGTCGGCGCGTCTAGACGCGTCGCTTCTTCGGCGGACGGCAGCCGTTGTGAGGGATCGGGGTCACGTCGATGATCGCGTTGACCCCCAGACCGGCCGTCTGAATGGAGCGAATGGCTGCCTCGCGCCCAGAGCCGGGTCCCTTCACGTAGACATCCACCGTCCGGACGCCGTGCTCCATCGCTTTCTTGGCAGCATCATCGGCAGCTTGGCTTGCGGCGAACGGTGTGCTCTGCCGCGATCCTTTGAACCCAGCGGACCCGGCGCTGCTCCAGCTGAGCACGTTCCCGTCGGGGTCGGTAAAGGTGACCAGCGTGTTGTTGAACGTCGACTGGATATATGCATTGCCGCGTGGGACCTGCTTTCGCTCTCGCCGTCGCGGCCGGACTGTCCTGCGTCGATCTGCCAAATTTCTCCCCCCAGCCTCGGTCTTACTTCTTCGCCATCACCCGTCGCCGCCCGGCAACCGTCCGCCGCGGACCGCGCCGGGTTCTCCCGTTCGTCCGGGTTCGCTGGCCATGCACGGGCAAGCCACGGCGATGGCGCACGCCGCGGTAGCACCCGATCTCCATGAGCCGCTTGATGTTGAGGTTGACCTCGCGCCTGAGATCCCCCTCCACGACGTAGTGCCGGTCGATGTAGTCCCGCAACCGGGAGATCTCCTCCTCGGTGAGGCTCTTCATCGGAGTTTCGAGATCCACGCGGATCGCACCTAGCGCCTCACGACTCTTGGTCCGTCCGATGCCATGGATGTATGTGAGCGCGATCTGTACCTGCTTGTCGTTTGGAACATCTACACCCGCGATTCGCGCCACCGAACGCCCTCCCTACCCCTAGCCCCCATTAGCCTTGCCGCTGCTTGTGCCGTGGGTTCTCGCAGATCACCCGTACAACCCCATGCCGACGGATGATCTTGCATTTTTCGCAGCGCCGCTTGACTGATGCATGCACCTTCATGCCGTGCTCCTCTCGCAAACCGCACGGCCCGGGTGAAGTTCCCCACGTGATCGGCGGAATGCCACAGCGGAAAGCAGCCGACCGCCAAACGGCCGGCTGCTACACGCTCATTGTATCAAATCGACCCACATGCGCGCCGCACCGTCTGCAGAATGGCGTGCGTCACCTCATCGATCCCGCGTGCCCCATCCAGCTCATCGAGGACACCTTCAGCACGATAGAAGTCAATCACCGGCGCCGTCTGTTCGAGGTACACCTCAAACCGCCGCTGCGCGACCTCCCTGCTGTCGTCGTCCCGCTGGTACAGCTCCCCACCACACCGGTCGCACTGCCCGGTGACCTTGGGCGGATTGGACACCTCGTGATAGGCGGCCTGGCAGCTCCGGCAGAGCCACCGTCCGGCCAAACGTCGGAGCAACTCGTCGGTGGGGGCACACAGGTAGATTGCCCGTTCCACGCGCGTCCCCTGCTCTCTGAACGCTCTGTCCAACGCCTGCGCCTGGGCCAAGGTGCGCGGGAATCCGTCCAGGATCGCTCCTTCCCGGCATCCCGGCTGCTCCAGGCGTTCCATGACCATCGCAACCGTCACGTCGTCCGGCACGAGCTCTCCGCGGTCGATGTAGGCTTTCGCCTGAACGCCCTGCGGTGTCCGATTGGCCACAGCCTCGCGGAACATGTCCCCGCTGGCGATATGTGCGATGCCGAGGCGACTGGCCACCCGGGCCGCTTGCGTTCCTTTGCCCGCCCCGGGCGGACCGATCAAGACAACATGCACGCTCTTCGTGTCTCGCTCCACGTTATCGGATGAAGCCCCGGTAGTTGCGCATGAGGAGCTGAGCCTCCAGCTGCCGGATGGTGTCCAACACGACACCGACGGTGATGAGGATTCCGATGCTCGAGAGCGCCAGCGCCTGGATACCGCTGAGCTGCTGCAGGACGAACGGGAGCACCGCCACCAGCCCCAGGAACACCGCTCCTCCCCACGTGATCCGCGTCAGCACCCGATAGAGATACTCGATGGTTGGCCGGCCCGGTCGGATCCCCGGGATGAAGGCGCCGCTCTTTTGCAGGTTCTCCCCGATGTTCTGCTGCTGGAAGAGCACGAGCGCATAGAAAAACGTGAATCCCACCACCAGCAGGAAGTACAGCGCCCAGTACAGCCAGCTCGAGCCTACATAAAAGACGTCATAGATGAGCCGGGCGACCCCGGACACGACTTCGTTGTCCGTCCCCACGAAGTAGCTCGCCATCGTCCCGGGGAAGATCATGATCGAGGACGCGAAGATGATTGGGATCATCCCCGCCGAATTGACCCGCATTGGGATGTGCGTGCTCCCCCCACCGTACCACCGACTCCCCCGCAGCCGCCGAGCGTACTGGACCGGGATCCGCCGCTGGCCCTCATAGACGAACACGATCGCCGCCACCGTCGCGACCGCGACACCCCCAAAGAGCACGAGCGGGCCGATGCTGATCTGACCGGCGAACCCCTGCGCGATCACCTGGGGGAGCGCTGACACGATGCCCGCGAATATGATGATTGAGATACCGTTTCCAATCCCGTTCTGCGTGATGAGCTCGCCCATCCACACCAGGAGCATCGTCCCGGCGACCATCGAGATGATGATCGACAGGGTCTCGAGCGGATAGGCCCCGAGGTCGAACTTATTGATGACCGGCGCCGCTCCGGTAAATGTGTTGAAGATCTGGACGGTCCCGAACGACTGGAGCGCCGCCAGCGGGACCGTCGCCCAATGCATATACTGGTTGATCTTGGCCCGACCAGATTCGCCCTCCTTCGAGAGCGCCTCCAGCTGGGGAATGATCGGGATCAGCAGCTGCATGATGATCGTGGCGGTGATGTACGGGTAGACCCCCATCGCGACGATGGAGAAGTCTGCCATCGCGCCACCGGAGAACAGGTTGAGCATCCCGAGCAGGTCGTTGGATGCAAAGAGCTGCCCGAGCGCCTGCGAGTCAACCCCCGGCACCGGGATGTGGGCCAGGAACCGGAAGATGACGAGCATGCCGAAGGTGAACAGGATCTTCGCCCGGAGGTCCGGGATCCGGAAGGCGCTGACCAGCGTGTCAATCACCGCGCATCTCCACCGCAGAGCCGCCCGCGGCGACGATCGCCGCGCGCGCCGACGCCGAGAACGCATGGGCGTGGATCGTGAGACGCTTTGTGAGCGCGCCCCGCGCCAGCACCTTCACCGGAGCCTTGCTTTTTCGTATGACCCCGGCCGCGCGGAGGTCTGCAGGCGTCACGTCCACCCCCTCCTCCAGGTGATCGAGCTGGTCGAGATTCACCACCTCGTACTCGACGCGGAACGGGTTGTGGAATCCGCGACGATACGGCAGCTTCCGCACGAGCGGAAGCTGCCCGCCCTCGAAGTACGGGGGGACCCCGCCACCGGTACGGGACTTCTGGCCCTTGGTCCCCCGGCCGGCGGTCTTCCCCATGCCAGACCCGAGCCCGCGCCCGACTCTTCGCCGCGCCTTTCGGGCGCCTTCCGGGTGCCCAAGCTCATGGAGCTTCATGAGCGCCCTCGCTTTCCTCCATGTGGATCAGATGACGAACCTTGTGGAGCATCCCGCGTACGACGGGCGTGTCCGGCAGATCGACGCGGTCGTGCATGCGTCGCAGCCCCAGGCTCCGAACGGTCGCCCGCTGATCCTTCGGGTGTCCGATCGTGCTTCTCACAAGCGTCACATTGAGTATGACTGCTGTCACGGCGCGCCACTCCCACTCCGCGCCGGCGCGAACGCCGGCTGCGGACTTGTCGGCACGCCATCGCCTCCTCGTCGCTCGCGGCGCACCTGCATTGGGTCACGCAGCTCCGACAACCCCTTGAGGGTCGCCTTCACGACGTTGATTGGATTGGCGCTGCCCAGCGACTTCGTCAGGATGTCCTTGATGCCCGCTGCCTCGACGACCGCGCGCACCGCGCCACCTGCGATGACCCCGGTCCCGGGCGACGCTGGCTTCAGAAGGACCTTTGCCGCACCGAACTTGACGAGCATCTCGTGAGGGATCGTGCTTCCCTTCATCGGAACGCGGATCAGGTTCTTCTTCGCGTTCTCGACGCCCTTTCGGATCGACTCTGGCACCTCGTTCGCTTTCCCGAGGCCAACGCCAACGACGCCCTGACCGTCCCCGACGACGGCGACGGTGCTAAAGCTGAACCGGCGACCACCCTTCACGACCTTCGCGACCCGGTTCACGCGAACGACCTTTTCCTCAAGCACGAGGCCAGTTGGGTCGACCTTCGGCATCTCTCTTCTCCACTGCTCCGAAGAGTTCCGCTTCTCGTCCAATCGTGGCGCCCCAAGCAATCGGAGCGCAGAAAACTCAGAACTCGAGCCCGCCCGCGCGCGCGGCGTCGGCGAGCGCCTTGACTCGGCCATGATAAAGGTAACCCCCGCGATCGAACACCACCCTCGTCACGCCCGCGGCTATCGCTCGCTCAGCGATAGCGCCACCCACAGCCTGCGCCTGCTCCGTCTTCGAGCCGGGCCGACTCCGGAGAGCGGGGTCGACCGTGGAGGCGGCAGCAAGCGTGACGCTGCGGGTGTCGTCAATGACCTGGGCGTAGAGATGGTTCAGGCTCCGGTACACGCACAGGCGCGGGCGAGACGGCTGCCCGCTGACCTGCTTGCGAATGTGGGCGTGTCGCCGGCGCCGCGCCCCGCGCGTATCGACTGGTTTGAACACGTTTGGTCCCCTGTCCTCAGCTTCGGTTGATCTTCACGATGGTCGAGACAAGACCGCTGCTATCGAATCACACCGGATCAGCGCTTCTTGCCTCCTGCTTTGCCCGCCTTCCGCCGGACGTGCTCGCCGAGGTATCGAATCCCCTTCCCCTTGTACGGCTCCGGCGGTCGAATCCGGCGAATCTGTGCCGCAATCTCGCCCACCCGCTGCTTGTCGATCCCGCCGACGATCACTCGCGGCCCGTCCACGCCAAGGCTCATACCCTCGGGAGGATCGACAACCACCGGATGCGAGTATCCGACGGCGATACTCAGGCCCGCCCCTCTCGCCTGGGCGCGGTAGCCCGTGCCAACGATCTCCAGCCGCTTCTCGAACCCCTGGTTCACGCCGATGACCATGTTGTTGATGAGCGTACGCGTGAGCCCGTGCAGAGCCCGATGGGTGCGCCCGTCCGAGTCGCGGCCGACCAGGACTTGGTCGCCCTCGTGTCGGACAGAGATGCCTCCCGGGATCCGGTGGGACAGCGTTCCCCGGGGGCCGGACACGGTGACCAGATGTTCGCCGACGTCCACATTGACAGCGCTTGGCAGCGGAATCGGTGCGCGCCCGATGCGTGACATCTCACTCCTCAACAACGATCGTTCGGCCACAGATCAACAGCACGACGCATCCCACGGTGTCGGCCATGTCCCCCTGGCGGCGGTTCTACCAGACGTACGCGAGAAGCTCGCCGCCAACGTTCTCGTGCCGGGCGCGGTCGCCGGTCATGACGCCCTTGGGCGTCGACAGCACGGCAATGCCAGCGCCACCGTAGACACGCGGGATCCGGTCCCGCTTGACGTACACGCGAAGTCCCGGCTTGCTGACCCGCCGCAGCCCGAGGAGGCGCGGCTCCCGCTGCGCCGCGTAGGCGAGGAGAACCCGCAGCCTCTTCTTCGGCCCTGCGCCCACGACATCAAACCCTCGAACGAAGCCTTCTTCACGCAGCACGTGCGCGACGGCCACTTTCATCCGCGATGACGGCATCTCTACGATCCGGTGCCGCGCTCGCACCCCGTTTCGAATTCGCGTGAGCATGTCGGCGATCGGATCTGTCAACATCGAATCATCTGCCCTCGCTCTTCAGCCAACCACGTTCTTTCTGTTCGCTGCCTGGCACGCGGCTCCGCAGCCGCTCGCCAGTTACCAACTCGACTTGGTGATGCCCGGGATCTCGCCACGCAAGGCGAGCTCCCGAAAGCAGATGCGGCACAGGCCAAATTTTCGCAGGTAGGCGCGGGGCCGCCCGCACCGCCCGCAGCGGTTGTGCTTCCGCACCGGAAATCGGGGTGTGCGCATCGCTTTCACAACCATCGCTCTTCTTGCCACTGCTATCTCCCTCGAAACACTACGCGGCTGCCCGCTGGAACGGTGCGCCCATCAGCTCCAGCAGGCGCCGTGCCTCTTGGTCCGTGCGCGCACTGGTGATGATCGTCACTTCAAGTCCTCGGACCCGATCGATCTTGTCGTAGTCGATCTCGGGAAATACCAGCTGCTCCCGGAGCCCGATGGTGTAGTTGCCGCGGCCGTCGAACGCGCGATCTGACAGGCCGCGGAAATCCCGGACCCGGGGGAGCGCCAGTGACAGTAGGCGATCAAGAAACTCGTACATCCGCTCGCCCCGCAGCGTCACGCTCGCCCCGATGGGCATGCCGGCCCGCAGGCGGAAGCCCGCGATGGATTTCTTCGCGCGGGTCACGATCGGATGTTGTCCAGTGATCGTGGTCAGGTCCCGCACTGCGTTATCCAGCGCCTTGGCATCCCGGATCGCCTCGCCCAGGCCGATGTTCAGCACGATCTTGTGGAACCGCGGGACTTCCATCGTATTCTGGTACCCAAACTCCCGCACGAGGACCGGCGCGACGTCCTTCACGTAGCGCTCCCGCAGCCTCGTCGTCATCCTCTCCTCCTACGTGAGCTCGCCGCAGGCCTTGCAGTACCGCGCCTTGGTCCCATCCTCGAGGTAGCGGAACCCCACACGCGCTGCCTTGCCGCACCTGCTGCAAACGAGGGCGAGGTTCGCCACCTGGATCGGCGCCTCGATATCAATGATGCCGGCCTGCCGCGCCTGACGCGTGCCGGGTTTCACGTGCTTCTTCATGATGTTGACGTCCGCCACGACGGCCCGTCCCTCGTCGGTGAGCATCCGACGCACCTTGCCTCGCTTCCCTCGCTCGCGGCCCTTCCGCACCTCGACGAGATCATCTCGACGGATCCTGAACACGCTAGACGACCTCCGGTGCCAGAGACACGATCTTCATATAGTTCTTCTCTCGTAGCTCGCGAGCGACAGGACCGAAGATGCGCGTGCCCCTCGGGTTGAGTCGGTCGGACAGAATGACGGCCGCGTTGTCGTCGAAGCGGATCGTCGAGCCATCGGGACGTCCATACTCCTTGGCCGTCCGAACGACCACCGCCTTGACTATGTCGCTCTTCTTCACCGATCCGCCCGGCACAGCCTGCTTCACGGTCCCGACGATGACATCGCCGATCCGCGCGTACTGCTTGTTGCCGCTCATCACCCGGATGCACATCAGCTCGCGCGCGCCGGTGTTATCCGCAACCCGACATCGGGTGAACGGACGGATCATGACGACGCCTCCGTGGTAGGGTCCGCCACGGGGATCTCTGCCTGGCCGCTCCTGACCAAGCGGGTCACGATCCAGCGCTTCTCTCGACTGAGAGGCCGACTCTCCCGGATCTCGACGAGGTCGTCGCGACGGTACCGGTTCTCCGGATCGTGCGCTTTGAACTTGCGCGTTCGCCGCATGATCTTCCCGTACAGCCGATGCCGTCGGACCGCCTCGACCGCCACGACGACGGTCTTGTTCATCTTGTCGCCCGCGACGCGCCCCACGAGCGTTCGTCGGCGACCCCGTTGTTCGATCATCCTAGGCTCTCCCCATCGCCCGCTCGCGCTCGTGCAGTTGCGTCAGAATGCGCGCCACGTCCCGCCGAAGCTCGCGCATGCGCGCGTAGTTCGTGAGCTGCCGGGTTGCATACTGGAACCGCAGGTTGAAGAGCTCCTCCCGGCAGTCGGCCAGGCGCTGGCGGAGCTCCGCATCGCCCGCCTCTCGCAGTTCCGCTGGTTTCATGGAACGGACACCACCGGCTCTTTCTCCATCGTTCGCGTCTGGACGGGCAGCTTGTGAGACGCCAGCCGCAGCGCCTCCCGCGCAGCCTCGGGCGACACGCCGGCCAACTCAAAGAGCATGCGCCCTGGGCGGACCACAGCGACCCAGTGATCGGGGGCTCCCTTGCCTCCGCCCATCCGGGTCTCCGCTGGCTTCGCCGTCGCCGCCTTATCCGGAAAGATGCGGATCCACACCTTGCCGCCGCGCTTCAAATGATGAGTGATGGCGCGTCGCGCCGCCTCGATCTGCCGCGCGGTGATCCATGCGGGCTCGAGCGCCTGCAGGCCGAACTCCCCGAAGGCGATCGTGCTGCCCGCGACGGCGATTCCCCGTCGATGACCGCGGTGGGGCTTCCGAAACTTAACGCGTCTCGGCTGAAGCACCGTCCTCACCCTCGTCCGGCTCAAAGATCGCTGGTCCCTCCGGAATGGGGACCTCCTCTTCCTCGGCCACAGCCGGCACCGCTTCGCGCACCGCGGCCTCTGGTGCGCCCCGAGGTTCGCGCCGCGGGGCCGGTGCCGGGGGAGCCACCAGCTCTGGCACGGGACCACCCGGTACCACATCTCCCTTGTAGACCCAAACCTTCACGCCGATGATCCCGAACGTCGTGTGCGCCTCCGCCTGCCCGAAGTCGATGTCCGCCCGGAGGGTGTGCAGCGGAACGCGCCCCTCACGCTCCCACTCGCGGCGCGACATCTCGGAGCCTCCGAGCCGCCCGGCGACCTGGACGCGGATCCCCTTCGCGCCGAAGCGCATCGCCCGAGCGACGGCCTGCTTCATGGCTCGGCGGAAGGCGACGCGACGCACGAGCTGATCCGCGATGCTCTGTGCGATGAGCGCGGCCTCCCGCTCCGGCTGGCGGACCTCCGAGATGGTGATCCGCACCTTCTTGCCGGTGAGCGCCTCCAGCGTCTTCCGCAGATCCTCGACCTTTGCGCCGCCCTTCCCAATGACGATGCCCGGCTTCGCCGCGTGAATGGTCAGTCCGATCTGGTTCGTGGACCGTTCGATGTCGACCCGGGGCACGCCCGCGTCGGCGAGTCGCGCTCGGATCAGCCCGCGGATCCGCAGGTCCTCAAGCAAGAAGATCGCGAACATGCGGTCATCCGCGTACCAGCGCGCTTGGCGCTCCTTGTTGATCCCCAGCCGGAACCCGATGGGGTGCACTTTCTGGCCCACGACCTACGCCTCCCGCTCCCCGACAATAACGGTGATGTGACTCGAACGCTTGTGGAGCGGGCCGACCCGCCCGCGGGCCTTGGCTCGGAACCGTCGGAGGGTCCGGCCGGGGTCAGCGGTCACCCGCACCACGTACAGCTCGTTCGGGTCCAGATTAAAGTTGGCCTCAG
>WHTR01000066.1:16783-17076 GCA_009377635.1 Chloroflexota bacterium | reverse complement strand
GGTCCTGCTCACCCGTTCCAGCGAGAAGCGCTCGACCAGCTCGGGGAGCGAGAAGACCTCCTCGTCCGTACCGGGCGACCATCCGCAGAACGCCAGGTAGTTGACGAGCGCCTCGGGGAGATACCCGGCCTCCTGGAAGGTCGCGATCGCCGTCGGGCCGTGCCGCTTGCTCAGCTTCTTCCGATCGGGGCCGTAGATCGTCGGCAGGTGCGCGAAGGTCGGCGGCTCCCAGCCGAACGCTCGATAGAGAAGGATGTGCCGAGGAGTGCTGGAGATCCACTCGTCTCCGCGCA
>WHTR01000066.1:0-16773 GCA_009377635.1 Chloroflexota bacterium | reverse complement strand
GACCAGGTGCGCGAGGTGGTACGTGGGATACCCATCGGATTTCAGGATCACGAAGTCGTCCAGTACCCGGTTCTCCCACGTCACGTCGCCGTGAATGACATCGTGGAATGTCGTCGTGCCGTCGAGCGGGACCGCGAATCGAACGACGTGCGGCGTGCCCGCCGCCTCGCGCTCGGCGCGCTCCTCGGTGCCGAGCGAGCGGCACAAGCGGTCGTACCCCGGCGGCTCGCCGCGCGCCTGCTGCTGACGGCGCAGCTCCTCGAGTCGCTCCGGCGAGCAGTAACACCGGTATGCCCAGCCGGACGTGAGCAGCCACTGCACGTGCTCGTGATACATGGGAAGCCGCGACGACTGCTCGTACGGGCCGTACGGGCCATCCCGCCGAGGTCCCTCATCCCAGTCGAGGCCGAACCAGTCGATGGCGTCGAGCAGGGCATCGGTGGCGCCGGGGACGAGTCGCGCCCGGTCCGTATCCTCGATGCGGATCACAAGAACGCCCCTCTGCTTGCGCGCGAAGAGCCAGTTGAAGAGAAATGTTCGGAAGGTGCCGATGTGCGGCATCCCGGTCGGACTCGGAGCGATACGGACCCGAATCGCGTTCATAACGACGCCCGTCGACCGGCGACTCCGCGCTCCGCCTGGAGAGTCAGCAGCACGGATGCGAGGTCTGTCGGAAGCTCGACCGCGAAGGTCCGCTCCTTACCGCTCTTCGGTGGTGTGAGGGTCAGCTCGCGTGAGTGGACGAACTGCCGTCTCAGGCCCGCGGGACCCCGGCGCCTGCCGTACGTCTGGTCGCCGGCCACCGGGTGCCCGATGTGGGTGAAGTGAACGCGGAGCTGATGCGTGCGGCCCGTGGGCAGGCCCGCATCGACGTAGGTATAGCCGGGCAATCGGTCCAGCACGCGGAACTCCGTTCGCGCCGGTCGCCCGTCTGGCCGGACCGCCATCCTCTGGCGGTTGAATCGATCCCGCCCGATGGGCACATCGATGATCCCCTGTTCCTCTTCGATGGTGCCGGCGACCAGCAGCCGGTATCTCTTTCGGATCCGGCCCTGCTGCATCTGGCGCTGCAGCGTCCCGACGGCCTCCGTCGTCTTCGCGACAATCATGAGCCCCGACGTGTCCTTGTCGAGACGATGGACGATCCCCGGGCGCATCTGCCCTGACGGATCTCGCAGCTCGGGAAAGCGGGCCAACAGCCCATGAACGAGCGTGCCGTTCTCGTGGCCGGGTGCCGGGTGGACGACCAGACCCGTGGGCTTGTTGATCACGACGAGGACCTCATCCTCGTAGAGGACGTCGACGGGTATTGTCGGATCCGGCTCGAGGACGGCGTGGGGGGCAATGGGCAGGAGGGCCAGCCGATCGCCAGCCGACAGCCGCGTCGCTGGTTTCGTCATCTGTCCGTTGAGCATCACCGAGCCCGCATCGAGGAGGCGACGCCACTCGGAGCGCGAGTGCTCGCCGACGTACTGCGAGAGATACGCGTCGAGCCGCATCCTCGCACCCCAGGGTGCGACGACGTGGAGCCGTGGAGTTATCTCCTTCGGAGCGAGCGGGCTCGCCGGCGAACTCGCGAGTCGGCTTCCAGCTCGGGACCTGGACGAACCCGCGATCCGTCTAGCCACGCTGTCTCCGCTCCCGCCGATCGGGGGACCACATCAGATGCAGGGCGAGGATCCCCACCCCGGTGACGATCGCCGAGTCGGCCACGTTGAACACCGGCCAGATGGACACGTCGATGAAGTCAACCACATAGCCATAGCGGATCCGATCCACGAGGTTGCCGAGGGCGCCGCCGAGCTGCAGCCCGAGGGCGAGGCTGAGCAACGTGCTGCTCATGGGAAAGTACCGGTAGCTGGCGATGATGAGCGCGATGACGAGGCTGCTCACCACGACGAAGAACACGGTCTGTTCCTGCAGAATGCCGAAGGCAGCGCCGCGGTTTGCAACGTACGTGAGGCGCAGGAGATCGCCGGCAATCGGGATCGACAGGTCCGGCAGGCGCAGAAGGTACGTCTGGGCGAGGCCCTTCGTGATCTGGTCGATGACCAGAATGCCAGCAGCGGTGATCAGCGAGGCAGCGAAGCGCATCAGCCGCTGAACCCGCGCGTGGTGCACGATACGCCTCGCCGTAGGCATATTGGCGAGATCGCCGTCCCGAACCTCGGGCCTCTCCATTACGGCACGCGACGCAGCATCAGCGTGATCTCCTCACCGTCAAGCGTGCCCCGCCACGTGAGGACGCCGTCGGGCCGACCGGCGGGACGCGTCTGGTCGTCAACGGTGAGGTCGCGAACCTCGATCGCGCCGATCTCGCTCCTGATCCGAGCGCCGTGGGTGGCAAAGACGGTTCGCACAGCCGCTGAGGCGAGGTAGTCCAGCTCGACGCGGTCAGGTACGCTCAAGCCCGCGTCCTTCCGCATGGTCTGAACGCGGTGCACGATCTCGCGGGCAAGACCCTCCGCGCGCAGCTCCGGCGAGGTCGTCCGGTCGAGTGCGACGGCCAGCCTGCCGTGGAGCTGAAGGTCCTCCTTGACGGATTGGTCCGGAAGCGACTCCAGCGTCATGCTCACCTCGTCCGGACCGAGGAGGTGCTCGTTGACTCGCACGCTCCCATCCGCCTGGATGGCGTATTCGCCTTCCAGAAGCGCTCGGGCAACCTCTGGGAAGCGTGCCCCCAGCCTGGGACCGAGGATTCGCGGGTTCGGACGGACGACGCGCCGCGCGAAGGTGTCGACGTGCTCGGCAATGTAGACCTGCTTGACGTTCAGCTCATCTGCGATCTCCCGCCGGAGCTCGTCGGAGAGCTGCAACGCTGCTGCCTCGCTGGCGATGGTCACGGAGGGGAGCGGCTGGCGCACGCGAATTCCCGCCTCGTTTCGGGCAGCCCGAGCGAGGGTGACGATGGCACGGGCCAGCTCCATCTCCCGGTCCAGCTCCAGATCGATGAGGGACGCGTCGGCCGCCGGATACGGTGTCAGGTGGACGCTCTCCGGAGCAGAGGCGTCCCATGAGCGGACGAGGTTCTGGTACATCTCCTCGGCGACGAACGGGATGAACGGCGCGACGAGCCGCGACAGCGTGACGAGGCACGCATGCAGCGTGGAGAACGCGGCCTCGCGGTCTTCAGGGCTTGCGGACCGCGAGAAGCGCCGGCGGCTGCGCCGCACGTACCAGTTCGACAGGTCGTCCACGAATCGGTCGACGGCGGTGACGAGTGCCGCTGCGTCGTAGGCCTCGAGGCGGTCGTTGGCGTAGACGACCAGGGTGGCGAGCTGGGACAGGATCCAGCGGTCGGTGCGGCTCCCTCCCGTCGGGGGTGGCGACGCCGCGGCGCCCGTCTGCGGCCTCGAAGGGCCCTCGTCGGTCGTCAGTGGCCACATTCGGAGGAGGAAGTCGGAAAGCAGACCCGTCGACCCCAACGATGTGCCGTCCCGCCCCGGCCCCGACCCTGCGGTGTCCTGCCCGGTGGGCCTACGCGGGACGAACTGCTCGGTCTCGGCGTAGGTCACGTAGAAGCTGTACACATTCCAGAGGGTGAGGAGATCGCGCCGGACCGCTTCCGCCGGCCCGTATCCGAACAGCAGGTTGTTCTGCAGGCTCTGGCCGGCGTAGAGCCACCGCATGACATCGGCCCCCATGCGCTCGGCTGCCTCATCGAACCAGATGGCGTTGCCGAGGCTCTTATGCATCGGTCGGCCCGTCTCATCCAGGAGCTTCTCGTACGTCAGCAGGTGACGGTACGGCGAACGCTCCTCGAGCGTCACGCTCATGAAGAGCATGCTGTAGAACCAGAGACGGATCTGCTCGCGCATCTCCGAGATCCACTCGGCCGGGTACCAGCGGGCCCATTCGGTCCGATCATTGATGTATCCGCCCCCAAGGGTGGAGAAGGGAACGATTCCCGCATCGAGCCAGCAGTCGCCCACCTCAGTGATGCGTGTGACCGGGGCTCCGCAGGCGGAGCAGCGGATGCGGATGCCGTCGATCCACGGGCGGTGGAGCTCGCGGAGCTGATCGAGGCCCGACACGGCGCGCTCTCGAAGCTCGTCCATCGTGCCGACCGCGGTCATTGTGCCGCACGCGTCGCACGGGTAGAAGGGGAGTGGCAGCCCCCAGTAGCGCTTCCGGGAGATGCACCAGTCGCCCATGTTGTTCAGCCAGTCTTCCATGCGCTTGCCGGCCGACGCTGGGTTCCACTCGACCGTCCGTGCCGCCTCGATCATACGAGGGCGAATCTCCTCACAGGAGATGAACCACTCGGAGACCGCGCGGAAGACGATCTCCTGGCCGCACCGCCAGCAGGTGGGGTAGCGGTGCTCGATCCGCTCGGCCCGATGCAGCATCCCCGTGCGTTCGAGGGACGCGACGATCTCCGGGTGGACGGTGAGGGCACTCTTTCCCGCAAGGGGGCCGAAGGCCGCATAGTACTCCCCGTTCTCATCGATGGGTACGATCACAGGCAGGCCCTGCACCTTCGCGAGCTCGAAGTCCTCGGGGCCGGCGCCGGGCGCGATGTGGACGATGCCCGTTCCCTCCTCCTCGCCGACATCCGTCCAGGGCACGACCCGAGGATCGACATCGACCAGCGCCTCGAGCTCCGTAAAGGGTGCGCGGTACCGCCATCCGACGAGGTCGGCCCCTTTGACGGTCCCAAGCACGGGAGGGTCATTTCTGAACACGGGTGAGACGGTCTTCGCGGAGAGGTAGTACACGGCTCCGTCGACCTGCACGCGGGCGTAGTCGAGCTCCGGGTGCACCGCGAGGGCGACGTTGGCCGCGAGCGTCCACGGCGTCGTCGTCCACACCATGAAGTATTCGCCCGGCCGATCGACGATCGGCAGCCGGACGTAGACCGAGGGGTGGACCACATCGCGGTAGGAGTCGGTTCCGATGAGCTCGTGCTGGGAGAGCGATGTGCCACACCGGGCGCACCACGGCATGGCCCGCCATCCCTTGTACAGCCAGCCGTTCTCGTGGCAGCGTTTCAGAAAGTGCCAGATGTGCTCGATGTTGCTGTCGGACATCGTGTAGTACGAGTTCGGCCAGTCCATCCACATGCCGAGGCGGACGGACTGCTGGGTGATCACATCCGCGTAGGTGAGCACCCGCTCCCGGCAGCGGTCGGCGAATTGCGCCAACCCGTACTCCTCGATCTGGCGCTTCGAATCGAGCCCCAGGGCGCGCTCGACCTCCACCTCGACCCACAGCCCCTGACAGTCGAATCCGTTCTGGTAGCGCTGGTCGAAGCCCTTCATGGCCTTGTAGCGCTGGACGAGGTCCTTGTAGGTCCGTCCCCATGCGTGGTGCACGCCCATCGGGTTGTTGGCGGTGATGGGCCCATCGATGAAGGAGAACCGGTCGTTGCCCCGGTTGCGCAGCGCCAGCTTTTGGAAGATCTGGCGCTCGTCCCAGAGACGAAGGATCTCGTGCTCGAGGGTCGGGAAGTCTCCCTTGGTCGGGACGGGCTTGTACACGGCGGCCTCTCGGGTTGGGGTGCTCCATCCCGCATCGATGGTCGGCGGGCATGGCAGCAGGGCGCGGGCGGCGCGGCGCCGCAACTACTCTGTGAGGAGAGTGTACCATGTCGTCCCGACGCGGAATGGAGCGTCTCTCGCGCGCCGGGCCGGGCATGCCGGGCGCCGTGCGGCAGCATCGGCATCGGCCGCCGCTCGGCCGCGGGCGTTGGGGTCGGGCATGGAACATTAAGTTTACCATCGCGTGTGTCGGCGCCGCGATCGGGG
The DNA here is from genome assembly GCA_009377635.1 of Chloroflexota bacterium. GTDB lineage: Bacteria > Chloroflexota > UBA6077 > UBA6077 > SHYK01 > WHTR01. The sequence continues at coordinate 11,026 of WHTR01000066.1, read as the reverse complement.
CGATGCTGCCGCCGGAGCGTCCGTGACGGAGCGCGATGCTGATCCGTCGAGGCGGAGAAAAACCACGGTGTGCGTGTCCGCGCGGGGAGGCCCCTCGTCCGCCTGGGGCGGACGAGTGACAGCTCCTTCACGGCCTCTGCGTCAGTGGGGGCGGATCGGCGAACGGGTCGGCGCGCCTCGGGTCGACGGCGCGGGAGTCCGGAGGAGCACGCATCGCGTCTGGGAGGATCCGGCGCGCGACGGTGGGCGGGGACCATGGACGTGCGACGGCTCGCGCCTCTATGATAAAGATAATCAACATTATCTCTATTAACCCAGCCGATCGGAGGCCCGCGGGCCCCGCGGCACAAACCGCACCGACCGGCCCCGGCGAACGGACGCTCTCCGAGCGGCGCTGGAGGCGCCCCAGAACCGCCACCCACAGAATCGGCGGATGCGCGGCCGCCACCGCCGCTCCCGGTGCGCGTGCCTGCTCCGCCGCAGTGGCTGGCCGGCGGATGCACCACTGCGGCGCAACGGGGCGGCGGCGCCGGAACCGGGACGCGCCGGGGTCTCCGTCCAGCCGGGGCGCGTCCTTTCTCGCTACAGGAGCGCGCGGCGGCAGCGGGGGCCGGCCCGCGCACGGCGGGTCGCAGCACGAGACCGCCGTGTTGCCGCAAGGACCTTCCATGAAGACAGTCGCGGCCATGAAAGGCCGGCCTCGGATCGTCCCCGGGCCCGACGTTCACGGCGGCGAGTGCCTTTTCATTACTCGGAGCGGGCCGACAGGCTCATGAATTCCTCAGGATCGCCGACGTGGCGTGGCGTCGGCAGACGACCGAATCCAGACGCCATCGTGGTGCGCGCGGACGCGTCGGCAGACGCTCCGGGCGCGCGCTGTTCTGTCGCATCGATTCAGGCATGACCGCATGCGGATCCGACGCGGCTGGCGCGGGATTGCTGTTCTTCTGTCATGTGCGACCGGGTCCCACGGCGCCGGACGCACATGACCCCCTACCCGCCCCGCGCCGCCGTACGCATGCTGTCAAGCGACAAGCGTTAATGGGCGCGCTCGGGGCCGTGTTCACGAGCCCGGTATACTCTCCGCCAGCCTGACTCCGGCGGGAGGGCGTATTCGATGGAACGCGCGCACGTGTCGAGACCGACGACGCTGGTCGAGGCCCAGCGCCTGTTCGTCGATTCGCTGGCGGCGAAGGCCCCCGGCACGCAGGCAACCTACGCGAGCGGGATCCGTCGCTTCAACGAGTACCTCCTCAGCCGAAAGCACCCACCCGAAGAGATGAGCACGACGGCTCTCACCGAGACCGTGCTCCAGGAGTTCCAAACATGGCTCGTCCGATCGTATGGACGTGACGACCGAGCGACCATCTCCACCTACGTGGCTGGCGCACGGGCCTTTCTCCGGTTCCTGGCCCGGCGGCGGCTTCTCGCGCCGGACGTCAGCTTCGAGGCGATCCGAGATCACGCGCGCGACGCCATGGGCCGCGGCTCCTACCGTGCGCCTCGCGTGGACAGTCGCCTCGCGCTGGTAGTGCTTTATGTCAAATCCTCCCCGCTGCCGGACCCGGTCCGGTCGAGGCGCGCCTACCTCGAGGTTCTCCGGGATCGCGCGCTCGTCCTGACTCTCTTCTCCACTGGGATGCGACGCGAGGAGGTCGCCCGACTCGACCGGGTCGACGTGGACGACGGCTGGGTGTCGCAGGCGATCATTCGGGGCAAGGGCGACCGCGAGCGCGCCGTCTTCTTCTCCAATGAGGCGTTGGACGCGCTGAGCGCGTACTTCAAGGCGCGCGATGACGAGTACCTCCCCGCGTTCATCCGACACGACCGTGGGCGCGGCCGGCCGCGCGCCCGGGGCACCAACTATCGGCTCTCTCCGCTATCGATCTGGAAGACTGTCAAGAAGATCAGCCGGTTGGCCGGCGTCCCCGCCACCACGCACGATTTCCGGCACGCAAAGGCGACCGTGCTCCTGAACCAGGGGGCCAAGCTCTCGGAGGTGCAGGACATCCTGGGCCACGCGAGCCCGGAGACGACCAAGAAGATCTACGCCCACTACGAGGTAGAGCATCTGCGCAACGCGTTCGACCGGTACAGCCTCTCGGCCGAGGAGTTGGCCCAGCGCCTGCGCCAGCGCGACCGGTGACGGGGAGCCGACTGGTACAATCGCGGCAGGGGCACGTTTATCATCGTGATCCGACGTGAGACGCGCAAAGTGTCGTGCCCACGGAATGCGCGTCTCACGCTGGAATGACCATGGGGCTCACCCAGGAGGCAGCCGGTGGGGCGACGCGCCCTCGTTGCCCTCGCGCTCGTGGTGGCCGGCGTCGTGGCCATCACGCCGTTTGCACTCGGGTATATCGTCGGCTACACGGACGGAATGGGTCCGCCACGGACGTTGATCCACTCGTGGCTCGCCGCCGTGCACCTCGCGCCGGCGGAGCGCGAGCTGCCCGCGGCGGCTGGGCCTTCGCCCGACATCGACGCGCTGTTCCGCCCGTTCTGGGAGGCGTGGGATTACGTCCACCGTGACTTCTTCGACGATCAGGCGATCGACCCCACGACGCTCTCGCGCGGAGCGACCCGTGGGCTGGTCGGGTCCCTCGAAGATCCCTACAGCGTGTACCTGGACCCGGTCCACCGGGAGATCACCGAGGCCGAGCTCCGAGGTGCCTTCGACGGGATCGGTGTGCAGGTCGAGCTGGTCGAGGATCGGTTGCGCATCGTCTCGCCGCTTGAGGACTCGCCTGGTGGGCGGGCCGACCTTCGGCCGGGAGACATCATCACACACGTCGACGGCCGCGAGCTGAAAGGAATGGCACTCGCCGAGTCCATCCGGCTGATCCGCGGTCCTCGGGGATCCCCGGTCACCCTCGCCGTTGAGCGGGAAGGGCGACCGCCGTTCAACGTCTCCCTCGTTCGGGAGGAGATTCGTGTGTCGTCGGTTCGTGCTGAGGTTCGTGCTGATGGGATCGCCTACGTGCGCATCGTGAGCTTTACCGCGAACGTCTCAGACGAGCTGCGGAGGGCGCTTGACCGTCTGGCGGAGCCGCCGAGTGGCGAGACCCGCGCCTGGGTGTTGGACCTGCGGGGCAACCCTGGGGGATACCTCGATGGCGCGGTCGCGGTCGCAAGCCAGTTCATGGATGACGGCGTCGTGCTCGTCGAGCAGCGCCGTGGCGGAGAGCGGGAGGAGATTCGGACCCAAGGGCGCGTACGTGTGGGGTCCGGTCCCATGGCGATCCTCGTCGACAAGGGAACGGCGAGCGCCGCGGAAATCGTGGCGGCTGCGCTGCGGGACAATGGTCGCGCCACACTGGTCGGTGAGCAGACGTTCGGCAAGGGGTCCGTTCAGACGGTGCGTAGCCTCAGCGACGGAGGCGCCATTCGACTCACCGTCGCTCGATGGCTGTCCCCAAACGGGGAGCCGATCCAGGGCGTTGGCCTCTCCCCGCAGATCGCGGTTGGTTCCGTGGCTGGCGCTGACCTCGCGCTGGAGCAGGCGATTGAGTATGTCAATCAGCAACCCGCGCGCGCCACCCGAGACGGATCGGTGAGCGAAGACGATCGTCTATCGCACGATGAACAGGCGGACAGCTCGACGGCTGAGTCGGAGCGGTCAGATGCCCTCGTAGGCATGCTTGACGGTTACGAGCGTGCATCGATGGGCGGACCGGGGCTTGCGTGATGGCGACGACAAGCCAGCGAGAGCGCCAATATGCAAACAACCGCAGGGCGCTCCACGAATACCACATTCTCGAAACGCTTGAAGTTGGCATCGCGCTGACCGGAACGGAGATCAAGTCCGTGCGCGCCGGTCGCGTGAGCTTGCGGGAAGGCTACGCGAAGGTCGAGCGCGGAGAGCTGTGGCTCCACAACGTGCACATCCCACCGTATGAGGCGGGGGGATGGTCCAACCACGAGCCGACGCGGCCGCGGAAACTGCTCGCCCATACGCGGGAGATCGGCCGCCTCGCGGGCCGGGCGGCCGATCCGGGCATGACGCTTGTGCCCCTGCGCATGTACGATCGGAACGGCCACGTGAAGGTCGCGCTCGGTGTGGCTCGCGGCAAGCGGCAGTACGACAAGCGCGCGGCGCTGGCCGAGCGAGACGCGCGCCGAGAGATGGAGCGGGCCGTCAAACGTACCGTGTGACAGCAGTTGGAGGTGGCCGCGCCTGGAATGGGCGGGCCCGTTTGTGTCAGAATGAGGGTATCCATGGGGACGCTGGGTTTCGACAGGGGAGGAGATCAGGCGATCGCAGGCCGAGGTGCCCTCGCCCTCGTAAAACAGGGGGCACGCCAGTAACTGGCAACTACGCAACTGCCGCTGTCGCCTAAGACGATAGCCGTCCGTTTCGGTCTCACTTCAGCGGGCCGAAGCCGGGCGCCACAAAGCTGAGGTGCAGCGCAACCCGCCGCCGGCGTGGGGTGCGCTCAAGAGAAAGCCGGCTGGCCGGCCGGGACCCGGTCGATGGGGGCCCAACCGGCGAGAACGAAAGTATCGACTACGCCTGGAGGATATCGCCGATCGACTCGCTCTGGACGGGGAGTTCGACTCTCCCCCGTCTCCACCAATGCCACATACGGGCCCGGCCGTTCAACGGCCGGGCCCGTGTTGGTGTGTTGCTACCTGCTCTCTCCGATCGCCGCCGCGAAGCGAGTTCATTCACTCAGGGTCGCGGCAGCCCGGCCGACACGGCGTTGATGTACCATGGCCACAGGCAAGCCGCTCAATCGACGAGGGAGGAAGCGTTGGCAACTCAGCAAGACGTGCAGGAGCTCCGGGAGAAGGTCGCCCTGTCGTGTCGAATGCTCGGGAATCGAGGGGTGACCAAAGGTTCCTTTGGTCACGTGAGCGCCCGCATTGCGGGCACCGACCGGATCCTCATCAAGGCGAAGGGGCCGGACGAGGAGGCCCTCGAGTTCGCCACCGCGCGAGACGTCATCACGATCGATATCGAGGGAGCTGTCCTCGAGGCGCCTGCGGGGCTGGACGCACCCAACGAGACGGCCATGCATCTTGCGGTGTACCGTGCCCGGTCCGAGGTGATGAGCGTCATCCACTCGCATCCTGACTGGGTCGTGCTGCTCACGGCGTGTGAGAAGCCAATCGTCCCTCTGTACGGCGCCTACGATCCGCAGGGGATGCGGATGTGCGTCGATGGCATCCCAATCTACCCCCGTTCTATCACCATCATTAATGACGAGCTGGGCGAAGATCTTATGAAGGTCATGGGCGACAAAGACGTCTGCCTCCTCCGTGGGCACGGCATGACCACCGCGGGCCGCAGCGTCGAGGAGTCCACCTCGAAGAGCCTCACCATGTTCGAGCTGGCGCGGATGAACTACCTCGCTCACGCGATCGGCACGCCCCGGCCGGTGCCGGATGGGGACATCGATGAGTACCGGGGGCGCATGGAGCGGGGTGAGCGTCGTCGGGGCGAGGGGCGAAGCGCCACCGGCGAGCCATCCTTCTGGAGGTACAACCGAAAGCTCCTCGAGAGGCAACTCCTGTAGCGAACGGTGCGGCCGATCACTGTGCGGCTATCGAGGGACACGTTCGACCCGAAGGGACCGAATGAACGACGACAAGCCCAGGATGGAACGGTTCACGTTACGAGCGCCATTCCCACTTGTAGGCATACAGAAAAGGGCCGCCTGAGTTCGGCGTCTGGCGGGCCACTGGCCCTTGAAGGGCGGCCACGCGGGGGTCTACCTGAGGGTCAAAGAAATGCGGGATGATCGGCACCTGATCGCTAATCACTCGCTCCATCACGGCGATCTGCTTGATGCGGTCGGACTGCGCGAGGGTGGTCAGCCATCCCTGGAATGCTTGATCGTAGTCAGGGCTGTTCCAGCCACAATAGTTGGCTCCTTGCCAGTGATTTTCCGGCCGCGGGATCGCCCCGCCGGTGTAGTTGCGGTAGGAGTTGTTTCCGCCACGGATTTGAAGGCCGGGGACCACGGCGGACGACTCCGGCAATCGGAGCTGCGCGAGCGAGACTACCGACTGACTCACATCGAACCCTGACCGCTTGAGGTTGTCCGCGTAGGTAGCCGCGACCGTCTCGTTCCTCACGCCAGAGGTGGACGACACACTGAACTGCAGGTGCTGATTATCGGCGCCGACGAAGAAGCCGTCAGAGCCCTTTTTGTACCCAGCCTCCTCCATCAGCTGCTGCGCTTGATTGGGATCGTATGGGTGTTTCTGAATCGCGCCTTCGATCTGCGCGTAATAGTCGACGCGCGGCGGCGTCAACGTGTCCGTTGAGACACCTTTGCCGCCGGTCAGGACCTCGACCGCGGTCTTGGCGTCGATGGCATGCGCGACGGCCCTTCGCACGCGAACGTCCAGCAGGGCCGGTGTCTCGACGTACTCGGGGCGCAGCTGAAACGAGGTGTAGCGTATGGTGCTGGGAGAATAGAGGACCTCGCCCCCCTTGTCCTGAGCCCACTGCTGCTCGAGAACCTGGCCATCCGAGACGGTCAGGACGTAGTCGCTGACGTAATGGACTGTGCCTGCCTGCACGTTCGCGAGAGCTGTCTGGGCGTCGGGGATGAACTCCACTTTGATCTGGTCGATCTTGGGCTTTCCGAAGACGTATCCATCGAAGGATTGCCCTTCGATGAACGTTCCAGACGGCCAGTTAGACACGCGATAGGGTCCAAGCCCGACGTATTCGGTGCTCCAGTAGGGCAGCGCGGCAAGTGCCTCGACGTCGAGCGTCCTGGAAGGCTCCTCCAGAATGTGTTTGGGGAGGGGTGGGAATCGATCCTCGAGCACGGCAGCGTCGGCGTACAACCCTTTCCAGTGGATGACGATCGTCTGGGAGTCTGGCGCCGTTACGCTCTCGACCTCGCTGATCGGAGGGGTGCCTGACTGCCCGAAATCAGGGTTCGAGTAGAGCTGGTGAGCGAACATGAAGTCCGAGCTCGTCAATGGTGTGCCGTCGTGCCAGGTGAGGTTCGGTTTGAGGTGATAGGTGGTCTGCATGCGACCATCGGGCGACACGGTCCAGGTATCGGTGTTCAGCTGCGGGAGAGCCTCGGCCAGGTATGGGTGCGGGATTTCTCGCTCGTCTTTGAAATCCAGCTCAGCGTTGAACAGCGCTTTGGGACGGTCGAGCAAGCCCGAAAAGGAAGCAATGGGCAGATCCGCAATGCTCGGCGGCTCGCCGCGGACTGCCACGACGAGGGTCCGCTGCGGGGTCGTGGTTTGCCCCGTCACGGCCTGGGCGCCTTGCTGGCCCCCAGGAGCTGGAGGGCCCATGCAAGCCGCAACCACGAACACCAGTGGTAGGGGTAACGCGATCGCCGAGATCCGTATCTGCATCCCAGCCTCCCTGCGAATGGTCTAGTCTAGGAGGATCCTTGCTCACGAGATGAACTAACTGCGGCGCGCCACCTGGACTATACTCCCGGTAACCAGCCGAACGCCCCTTCGAGAGGGATCAAAGACATGCTCAACGAGGAAGACAACGAGCTTCTGACGCGCGTGGGCCGGGGGACCTGCTTCGGCAATACTGGATCCCCGTGATGCTCGCCAAGGAGCTAGACAAGACCTTCGCAGCGACTATCGCCGACCGAACTCGCGCTCAAGTCGCGAATGAGACAGCAGAACGGCCGTCGGCCGGCCGTGTGAGCACGTGTTGCAGAGGTTGGCCTCGTCCAACTGCTCAAGCAGCGCCTGCATCTCGGCCACCTCGAGGCGCTGGCCGGCTTTGACCGCAGTCTTGCACGAGAGGAGGACTGCGAGTCGAGCTCGCCAACCAGGGCCTGCGCCCTCCTCATCCAGGGCCTCGTGCGTCTCCTGGAGGACGCCGTCGATGTGGCGCGGCCTCAGCGCAGCGGGCACGGCCCGGACGACGACCTCCTCCTCGCCGAACGGCTCGGCACTGAAGCCGAGGTCCCGGAGGGCAGCCACGTACTCGTCGAGATCTCCACGAACAGCCCGCGGCAATGTGACGACCACCGGCTCGAGCAGCAGCTGCGACTGGCCGTGGCGCCCCATGTCGCGTTCCAGCCGCTCCAGGACGACGCGCTCGTGGGCCGCGTGCTGGTCGACCAGGTATAAGCCAGCCCCCCCTTCGCAGATGATGTACGTCAGGCCGACCTGGCCGAGAATCCGGAGCGTTCCCAGCAGGGGCCGGTCCACCTCGCCCCAGGCGCCGGCGGACTGATCATACGGGAACATCGGGACGTCCGAGCCCGCGAAGGGGCTCGCCGGCATCGATGCCGGGCGTCTCCCCGGCTCTCCGTACGCAGGGATGCCGATCGTTTGGACCAGCGTCGCCCGCACGGACTGCTGGAGCGCGCTAAAGGCAAGTCGCTCCCGCTGCAGCCGAATCTCTCGCTTCGTCGGATGCACGTTCGCATCCACGCCGTCGGCGGGGACCGCCAGGTCGAGCATCGCCACCGGGTGCCGGCCGACGGGAATCTGCGTCGCGTACGCCTCCTCCACGGCATAGACGAGCGACCGGCTCTCCACGGGCCGGCGGTTCACCGTCAGAAAGATCCCGCCTCGGGTCGCACGGTGAGGGATGGGCTCCCGATGAGCCCGCTCAGGGCGACGAACGCGACGCTTTCGTCGGCGCGGTCGCGATGATCCCGCAGCATCAGCAGCTCCCGCGCAGCCTCGGGACCGAATAGGGACATGGCGGCCTCGCGTAGGTCGCCGGACCCCGACGTGCGCAGGACGGTGCGTCCGTCGCAGACGAGGGTAAAGGCGATCTCAGGATAAGCGAGCGTGTAAGCCTGGAGGAGGCCGCCGACGTGGGCGGTCTCGGTGGAGCTCGCGCGCTGATACTTCCGTCGAGCCGGCACGCGCTCGAACAGCCGGTCCACCGAGACCGTTGTTCCGGGCCGGCGTGCCTGCGGGACGACAGGGCCAAGGCGCCCGTCGATGACGCAGATGCTGGCGCCGACGCTGCCATCCCGCGTCGCGGCCACGAGCGAGATGTCGGCCACGGCGCCGATAGCGGCCAGGGCTTCGCCACGAAACCCAAGCGAGCCGAGGCGCTCGAGGTCGTCGGCGCTCGTGATCTTGCTCGTTGCGTGTCGGCGAGCCGCGGCGGCGAGGTCTTCGGGAGGGATCCCACAACCGTCGTCGGCCACCTGGACGTGCGTATGGCCGCCATCGACAATCTCGACGGAGATCGTTCCGATGCCGGTCAGGGGCATCGGAGGCTCGCTCGCCCCATCCAGTGATCCGGCCCTGGTTGCCACCCCTGTGAGGATGGCGTCCACGGCATTCTCGACGAGCTCTTTGACGACGTCTCCCGCGCGCGTGATGACCTCGCCCGCGGCGATTTGGGCCACGACGTCCGGGGAGAGTTCGCGAATCGGCACAGCCTGCCTCGCTGGTGCTCCGCGTGCGTGTGGGTCAGGGAGAGCACCCAGTATATTGTCGTTCCGAGCACGGGAAGCTCGCCAGTAACCGGACGCATTTTCGCCGTTGAGCGGTGGTCCAGCCGTGCACGACGCGCCCTGGCTTTCCGAACTTAGTGCGCCCCGTGGCCGGCCAGCCATCGCCTGACCGCTCGCTGGAGGCTGGCAAGCGTATTCAACCCCTCCAGCGGTGTCAGCTCGTCGAGGTTGACGTCCGCGAGCTCGTACAGGAGCGACTTTTGGGCGGCGGCGCCCTCGCCGGATCTCCCGTTTCCCTCGTCGCAGACTCCTGACCGTTGATCGCCTTCCCCCGACCTCGGGCCCCCGGCCTCCAGGTCTCGGAGAACCTGGGCGGCTCGCGCGATGATGGAGGCTGGCAGCCCGGCCAACTGCGCGACGTGCACGCCATAGCTGCGGTCGGCGCCTCCCCGGACCACGCGGTACGTGAAGACCACCCGGTCTTGCGTCTCCAGCACGTCCATTCGAAAGCTCTGCGCGGTTGGCAGCTCCGCCTCGATGGCGGCCAGCTCGTGGTAGTGGGTGGAGAAGATGGTCCGGCAGCCGCCGTCCGGATCCGCGAGGCGCTCGACGATCGATCGAGCGATGGCCATCCCGTCGTAGGTGCTGGTTCCCCGCCCCACCTCGTCGAAGAAGGCGAGGCTTCTCGACGTTCCGTTCCGGAGAATGGCGGCCGTCTCGGTCATCTCCGCCATGAACGTGCTCTGCCCCCCCGCGATATCGTCGCCGGCGCCGGATCGCAGGAAGATCCGGTCGACGATGCCGAGGCGTGCGCGCTGGGCAGGAACGAAGGATCCGCACTGGCCCATCAGCGCGACGAGGAGCACCATGCGTCCAAATGTCGTCTTGCCGGCCATGTTCGGACCGGTGAGCACCATAACCTGCGGCGGCTCGCCCTGCCCTTCTGGGGACAGGCCCTGCGCGAGGAACGCATCGTCCGCGATATATGCGTCCCAACCGATGGCCGCCTCAACCATCGGATGGCGGCCGGCGACGATCTCGGTCACCGAGTCATCGACGATCTCGGGCCGAACATACCGGTAGTCGTGCGCGACCTGAGCGAGGGATGCGAGGGCGTCTACCTCCGCCAAGGTCCTTGCCGCGCTGCTCAGGGCTGCCGACTGCGCCGCGATGTGCTCGCAGAGTCCCTCGAAGGCCTGTCGCTCAAGATCAGCCGTTCGCGCCGCGGATCGCGCCTGCCGAGCCTCGTGGTCGCGCAGCTCGTCCGTCACGAATCGCTCTGCGGAGGCGAGGGTCTGCCGTCGCTGATAGCCGAGCCGCTGCAGCAGCTCCGCGACGCTCTGCGTGCCGCTCTCCTGCTGGCGGTAGTAGTCAAGGGACTGGCGGAGAGCGGCGGTACTCACCTCCAGGTAGTAGCCGAACACCCGGTTGTACCCAACCTTCAGATTCTTCACGCCCGTGCGTTCCCGTTCGCGCCGCTCGAGGTCGACCAGCCACCGACGGCTATCGCTGGAGTGGGATCGCAGCTCGTCCAGCTCGGCATCGACGCCGGACCGAATCACCCCCTCGCCGAGCGACGCGGGCGGGTCGTCGACAAGAGTTGCCTGAATCACCTCGGCGAGGGCGATGGGTGGATCGATGTGCTTGACGAGCTGCCT
>WHTR01000065.1 GCA_009377635.1 Chloroflexota bacterium | reverse complement strand
GGTGAGCTGCGCCCCCGGCGTGTGGGGAGGCCGCCCCTCCAGGAGGAGGCCGTCGTTGCCGTTCGCCAGGCGAGCGCGCCGCGGCGCCCGGCCACGCCACCGTTCGGGCACGTAGGGCGTCCAGCGCTCCGGCGGGATGTCGAGATGGGAGTCGCCTGAGATCACACGATACGCACTTGCCATATACGCCTCCTGTGCAGGTCCAGATGAGGTCGCTCCGGCCGACGACCCCGGCCTGCCACAATGGTTCGGCTCCCGGCTGTGCCGGGACACACGGTTCGCTGTCGGTTCGGCTTGATGAATAGTAGGCGGCGCTCAGTGATCGGTCAAATCGATTCGTCGTCCCAACGTACGATGGCGGTCGTTACCGCCACGCCCACTGGTGGATGTTTCCGTACCGCGTGCTGTCGGGCGTGATGGACTGCGGGCCGGTCAGCTCAGTCGTGTGAGCCACGACCTGGAAGTTGTAGTACAGCGGCAGGTAGGCGACCTCCTCACTCAACAGCTTCATCATTTGAATGAGATGCTGCGTCGCCTCGGTCCGGTTGAGGGTCGTCCTCCACAGGTCGTGGAGGCGATCGTATTCGGGATTCGCGTACCCCTGCCGGTTGCCGCCCACCCAGTTGGTCTCTGGCCTCCCGATTCGCGAGCTGTGCCACTTGTCCAGCCCCAGGCCCCGTTGCAGGGTGTTGTTGTTCAGCGTGAGCCCTGGGAACGTCCCCTTGATCTCGTCGCCGACGGCGCGGGCCGATGAGGGGAGCAGAAGGATCTGCCCCTCGAACCCCGCGCGGTGCAGGAAGTCGTTCACGATGGTCGTGTCCTGTTCCTCCTGGCCGCCGGACACCCCTCGTACCTCCACATGAAAGCGCTCCTCCTCGGGGCTCGTGTAGACCCCGTCGGAGCCCTTGGTGAAGCCGGCCCCCGCCATGAGCTGCTCGGTGCGCCGGAGATCGTATGGGAATTTCGATGTGGCGTCGTCGACGGCCTGGTAATACGCTGCTGTGCGGGGAGGGACCGTGTCAGCGACCATGGTCCGGTCCTCGATCATCGTCTCCGCAAGTGTCGGCCGGTCGATCGCGTGGAGGATCGCCGCGCGAACGTCCGGATTGAGGAGCGCCCGCGGCTGGACATAGTCCGGCCGATACTGGGTCTGCATGTAGCGCAGGCTCGTCGGGTTGAGCATGATCGTGCCTTCCCCGTCCGACTGCCACCGCTCCTTCAACGTGCGCGCCTGTTCGAAACGGAGCGATCCGTCGAGCGCGATGTCGGCAGTGCCAGCGAGCATCTGCGTGAGGTTCACGTTGGGATCGTTGCCCCATGTGAGCCGCACGTTCCCGATCTTGGGGGCTCCCAGAGCGTAATCGTCGAATGCGGTCCCCTCAATGTAGGCGCCGCGCTCCCACCCCTCGATCCGGTAGGGGCCGGCGCCCACCCACTCGACGTTCCAGTACGGGAGGTTGCCAAACAGCTCGGGGTCGCCTTGATCAAGGGGAGGCTCGACGATATGCTGAGGAAATGGGATGAGATCGGGCGCAGCGGCCTCGGTGTAAGGCTGGCGCCAGGCGATCACGACGGTCGACGGGTCGGGGGCGGTGATCTCGTCTATCTGCCGCAGCTCGGCGCTGGACTGCTCCAGCCCCCACTCGACGCGAGCCCGCTCGGCCCGGAGCGTGAAGACGAAGTCCTCCGCGGTGAGCGGCGTGCCGTCGTGCCACGTGAGGCCGGAGCGCAGGCGATACACCGTCTCCATCCGTCCGTCAGGCGACACCTTCCATTGGTCGGTGTCGAGCTGAGGCACCGCTTCGGCAAGCACGGGGTACGGCTCTTCCTGCAGACTCCAGGCCCCCAGGGTCGCGGCGAACAGTGGCTTGTGGACGGCGCTTCGGTCAACGGACCCTTCGAGGATGGTGGGAGGCTCGACTCGCATGGTGATGTTGAGCGTGCGGCCCGCCTGCGGCGACGGGCTACCGGGGCCGCCGGGGGCTGTCCCCGGCGTGGCGGGTGTGCACGCCGCCACGGAGATGGCGACAAGCAGAGGAACGATCCAGGGACGTATCCATTTCATGTTCATTCCTCAACCAGGTCTCGTGTGGGCAATGCGTGCAGCAATCGAGCGCGTGCGCGCCGGCATCAGCCGTCACCGTTCAGTCTGTAGAGCGCGGCGGCATTCCCCCAAAGTATTTGGTTGCGGGCTGCGTCCGGAATCCCCTTGACGCTCCGGGCCACGAACGCCTGCGTGTCTGGCCAGCTCGACGTCGCCATCGGGAAGTTTGTGGACCACAGGATGTTCGATGTCCCGACGAACTCGTGGGCCTGGGTTCCTGCTCGGTCGTACCAGGTCGTCAGGTAGCACTGCCGCTTGAACATCTCCGAGGGGAGCAGCTCATAGCCTTCGCGGTCGACACCGTCCTCCCGGAATTGGTGATCGGTATACTCCAGCACGTACGCGCTCCAGCCCAGCGCGCTCTCGGCGAAGACGACCCGGAGCTTCGGGTGGCGCAGGAGGATGCGTGACATCAGGAGATTCACGATGACCGGGATCTGGCTCGCCGGCCGTGTGATAGCCCGGAACGCGTCGGCGAGCTTCGGGGCGAGCCGTTCGTCGGGCGGCACCTGGATGCGCATGGACGCGCCGGCGTGCAGGCACAGTGGAACGGCCAGCTCCTCGCACGTTGCCCAGATCGGGTCGTAGTACGGCTCATTGATGTGGGGCAAGTTCCGAAACTCCATCGGTACGGCCGGGAAGATCACGCCCCGGTGCCCCCGGGCGACCGCCCGCCGGATCTCCGCCACCGTCGCCTCGACCGACGAGAGGGGGACGAGACACTGCGGGATGAACCGATGGCTTACTCCAGCCCACTCTTCCAGCAGCCAGTCGTTGTACGCCTGCACGCACGCGAGCTCAAGTTCCGGGTCCGTGAGCCGCGCGAAGATCTCGCCACCCGGCCCTGCGACCGTCGGATAGAGCACGGAGTAGTCCACGCCATCGGCATCCAAGGCCTTGACGCGCTCGGCCGGATCGTAGACGACGGGCGGGACCTCCTCCCAGCGTTGTGGCTCGTGCGTGCGGTCCGGACGAGCCGCGCCGGCGATGGCGACGGTCTTCAGGGGCGTGAGCTGTCCATCGACGACCCACCGCTCCGTCCCATCGGAGAGCTTCTCGACGTGCGGTATCCGCTCGCCCCAGCGGGCGTGGGAGAGCCGGGCGGCCCAGACCTCTGGGTGCTCCTGGACGTGATCGTCGGCGCTGACTATCCCCAACCTCTAACCCCCATCCCCCAGATGGTAGAGGCGCGTGGCATTCTCGTAGAGCATCTTCTTCCGCTCCTGCTCCGGCACGTGTGAGACCGTCCCCTCCACCCACTCCCACGACGCCGGATAGGTGGCGGTAATGTGTGGGTAGTCTGACTCCCACATGATGTTATCGATACCGATGGCGTGGCGCTGCTCGACCCCGGCGTGCTCGAACCAGAAGTCCACGTAGATCTGCCGGCGAAAGACCTGGCTCGGCTGCGTCTCGATCCCCTCTTTCCAGAGCCGGCGGCGCTCCCACTCGTGGTCGCACGCTTCCAGGACGAAGTTGAGCCAGCCCATCCCCGTCTCGGCGAAAACCCACTTGAGGCGCGGGTACCGTTCCAGCCGCCCGGAGAGCAGTAGGTTGGGAATCAGCTGGCATGGGGTGGCGCAGAGCCGGGAGGTGGACACCGTGTGCGACTGCGCACGGCTGTACCCTTTCCACAGGGGGAGCGAGAGCTGAGCGACGAGCCCCGCAGACCCGTGCCAGGAGATGGGCATTTCCAGATCCTGGCACCTCGCCCACAGCGGGTCCCACCAGGGGTCGTTCGTGTGGGTGACGCCCGGAATGCAGAGGCCGGGCTCGGCGAGCATGACGATTCCCTTATGGCCGAGCATTGCCGCGCGCTCGACCTCGGCAACGATGGTCTCAATCGGGCTCTGATAGGGGATGAGGGCGATGGGGACGTAGCGGTCGCTGAGGTGTCGGTACTCTGCGAGAGCCTCGTTGTACGCTCGGATGCAGTCGAGCTCGAACGCTGGATCGCCGGGAAAGGTGAAGTTCTGCACCGGGTTGTTCGGGTAGAGCACCTCGCCGTCGACCCCGTCTTCGTCCAGCGCTTTCAGGCGCTCGAGCGGATCGTAGACCTTCGTGGGCACCTCCTCCCACCGCTGTGGATGGGTGCGTCGCAGCGGGTCGCCCATCGCGGCTGGGCAGTTCACCACACCGCCATGGAAGGGCTCGCCGCCGTGTACCTGGCCACCGACGGACCAGCGGTCGTAGCGTACGCCGTCCCGCTCTACCTCGATGACCTGGGGGATCTGGTCGCCCCACTTGGCCTTCGACATGCGCGTGGTGAAAGCGTCCCGATCGAGCTGCCCGTGCGAGTCGCAGCTGAACAGCCCGTGCTTGACCTCCATGGCGAGTCTCCATCGTCTCTAACGTGCGCCTGACCGGGGCGCTGTCCGCTATTGTATGGCATCTCGTGCGGGCGTAGGCTGCCCGCCGGCTGACCTCAGCGAAACTCCCACTCGTGAATGTTCCAGTGCTGGAGCGCTCCCGGTGTGAATGTCCCGACGCCCGCGGTGCCGACCTCCGGTTCGTGCAGGCTGGCCACGTGGGTGTTCACCTGGTGCATTCCTCCATCCTCCCGCTTCTCCCCGGATGCCGCAGTGCTCGCGAGCTCCCGATGCTGGATGATCGTACACGCTATTAGCTCCGGACAGGTCCCGTCGCTGGCTGCTTCAGCGTGCGATCGAAGAAGTCCATCGTTCGGTGGAACGCATCCTCTGCAGCTTCCGGCCGGTAGACGTTCGGCGCCGTGTGGCGGTGGAAGCCATGGGGAGCGCCTGGATACACTTTCATATCCAGGCTCTTTCCCAGGCGCTCCATCGCGGGCCTCAGCTGGTCGACTGCCCAGGTGCTAATGCCCTTATCTTCCTCGCCGAAGCTCCCGATGACCGGGCATTGGAGCCGGTTCACCAGCTCGATGTCCGAGATCCGTCCGTAGAAAATCGAGCACGCCGCGATACCGTCGGGAAACAGGCAGGCGGCTCGGAGCGAGAACCCGCCCCCCATGCAGAAACCGACGACACCCATGTCACCAGTGCAGTATGGCCTTGACTTGAGATAGCTGATGGCGGCCCCGATCTTCGCCTTGAAGACGTCATCCGTAACCCGGTCGCGAAGGGGCGCGCCATCCTCCATCCCGCTCGCCGTCTTTCCTTCGTACAGGTCGGGGGCGAGTGCGACGAAGCCGTGTTCAGCGATGCGGTCTGACACTTCCCTGATGTAGTCGACCAGGCCGGTCACCTCGTGGATGACCAGCACACCCGGCAGTCTCTCTGTCGCGTCCGGCCTGGCCTCGTAGCCACTCGTCGACCCGTCAAGCTCCACCATGTGACGAGGCATGGATCCTCCCGCGCGAGCTATTCTCGACGGTTGAACGGTACCCCGGGACGTTCGAACGTGCAAGGCGAGGGCGCCGAGCCTGCCGGTGGATCACGGTGCCGCCGTCGACGCGGCTTTTACGACACGGCCAGCAGCTCAGCGGTGCTGAACATGGTGCTGAACCGCTTGCAGTAGATGGCGACCGATTTGAACTGGGATAGGTCGAGGTCAGCGGGCAGCTCGTAGTTCTGATTCCCGACATTTCCTTTCAAGCGGGCGACCTCGAACGCTGCCCCCTCGTGGAGTTCGCCGCTGCTGCGCGGTGCGGGGTGACCGGAGAGGTAGACGAACAGATCGGGTCCATTGGTTACCCGAAAGTCCCCGAGTCGCAGGACGCGTTGGCCGTCGGGAAGGATGAAGATCGCCCCGGTCCCCTCGCCTCCGTGGATGGCATCGATCTCGCCGAACACGCCGCGGCTCGCGGGGCGTGGCTCGGCAGCGGCCGGAGCCTGCTCGGCTGCCGGCGCCGCTGCCGGCGGAGCGCTGCCCGACGGTCCAATCCCGCCGGCGGCCGGAGCAACGGACATGGGAAAGCTCTCATCGACTGTCTGGTTGATGAACAGTGGCGAGCCCAGGTACCAGGCGATCGGGAGGACAACTGCGGCAGCCACGATGGCAGCGAGCAGGATCAGCCGTCCCCTCCACGGGCTCGGCGCGGCAAGAACCTTCATACGTCGACTCCATTCACGCCCATCGCGATGACGGCGGGCTGGTCGCCGTCCCGTAAGTGCGGATCTTTCGGCTCGGGCTTCCCGGGCGCGGCGGGGTACTCCTGGCACACCACGTTAGGTACGGAATTACGAAACTATCGGATCTCCGTCGACGCACGAGGTGTATCACCGATGCGCGGCTCTCCGGGCTGCGACGACGATCCACAAAGTATATGCTGCCACCTGCTTCAAGAAGTTCAATCGCTGGAGCAAGGTCCTTCTCGCTACGCAGCAACGCGACGAGTACAATTGGCCGTCAAACTGCTCTTCCATGCTGCCCTCACCGTCATCAATCAGGCCGCCAGCGCCTGGAACATCCACGAATGGGACCTTGCAGATGGCAGATAGAGCTGAGGGGTGGTGCGCGGTGATCGAAGCAGCGGCTGATACGGGTTGGACGGGCTATCCGATCGAAGAGCGGGACCGGCGCTGGAATGTGGTTCGCCAGAACGCCTCACGCGAGGGACTCGACTGTGTCGTTGTCCCGAAGGGCAATCGTCTTGATGCGCGCTATCTCGCGCAGATGCCGAACGTCGGCGTCATCCTGCCCACGGACGGCCGCCCGCCGATTGTGCTGGCCGACCAGGGTCGCGGGAACGCGTGGGTCGAGATCCGGCCGCTACATGGCCGCGACCGACCGCAATGGGGCGCGCCGACCGCCGAGGCGCTGCTCGAGCTGGGGATGGAGCGCGGGCGCATCGGCGTCTCCGGGCTGGGGGTGGGCCGCGTCACGCACGCCCGGGCTCCTGATGGCGTGGTCAACCACGTCGCGCACGCGGAGGTTTTGAAGCGACTGCCCAACGCCACCTTTGTGGATGCTACCGACGTGGTCGGGTTCGCTCGGTACGTCAAGAGTGAGGCGGAGATCACCTGCCTGCGACGCGCGCGACAGCTCGCAGCCGTCAGGACCGCCACGCCCACTCGTGGACGTTCCAGGTGCCCGATCCGCCAGGCGCGTAGGCGTTCGGGCCCTGGATAGCCGCGACGTGGGCAGCGACCAGGTAGTTGTAGTACAGCGGAAACATGGGTAGCTCGTCATTCACGAGCTTCATCGCCTGGACGACCGCCTGGATCCGCCCGCGGGGGTCAAGGTTCGTCGTGAGAATGTCATACAGTCGGTCGTACTCCGGGTGGTTCCAGCCGCCACGGTTACTTCCCGCCCAGCGTCTCGCGGCCGTGGCCGCGTTCGGGGAGTAGAGCTTCACCATCAGCGTGGGCTCCTCGAGGCCCGTGTTCGCTGTGGCGAACGCCGGGAATGTGGAGCGCGTCTCCCGGTCCGCGTCCTCCGCTGGAGAGAGCGTTCGGCTGCGCACGTCTAACCCGCTCCGCCGCCAACCATCGGCCAGGATGGCCTGCTCACGCTCGGTCTGGCCTCCGGCTGTCGCCCGAAGCTCCGGACTAAACCGCTCGCCCGATGCGGTCACGGAGAATCCGTCCGGGCCCTTCGTCGCGCCGGTCTCAGCCATGAGCTGTTCGGTCATCCGAAGGTCGTACGGGTACGAGGTGATCACCCGCTGGACCTCCGAATAATAGTCCACGGTTGGCGGAACCATGGTCTCAGCAGCATGACCTTCGCCGTCCAGCAGCCCGTCAACGAACCCCTGCTTGTCGATAGCGTGAGCAAGCGCCTGCCGGACCCGGACGTCCAGGATCTCCCGCGGGCTCGCGTACTCAGGCTTGAACTGAATGGTGACGTATCGGAGTTTGTCCGGACTGAAGAGGACGCTCCCCCCAATCTGGGATGCCCACTCGCGCCGGAGCGTCGGCCCCTGCTCGAAGCTGAGGGTGAAGTCGACCGACACGTGCGCCTCACCGGCGAGCAGATGGGCGACCGCGGTGTTCGGATCGGACACGAAGAGGACCTGGATGCGGTCGATGTTCGGCCGACCCCACACGTGACCGTCGAATGCCACACCTGCCATGAAGGCGCCCGGCTCCCATCGTTCCAGTCGGAACGGGCCGGCGCCGACATACTCGCGGGTCCAATAGGGGTGATTGGCGAACGTGTCCATGCTCTCGCCCGCGGCAGCGGCGAAGGTATGGCCGACGATATGCTGCGGGGCCGGCGCCCAGTCGCGTCCAGCGAGCGCGTCCGCCTGGGGGTACGACTGGCTCCAACGCACCAGCATCGTGCGCGCGTCCACCGCAGCCACATCCTCCATCACCCGCATGGGGAGGAGGTCCGCCACTCCCATCTCCGGTGTGTTCTGAATACGCCAGGAAAGCACAAAGTCCTCGGCTGTGAGCGGCGTCCCATCGTGCCACTGCGCGCCCTGGCGCAGCGTGTACGTCGTCTCCATGCGGCCGTCGGAGAAGACCTTCCAGCTCTCGGTGTTAAGCTGCGGGGCGGTCTCCGCCAGATACGGCTGTGGCACGGCCCGGTCGTCTACCGTGAACAGGCTCGCGTTGAAAAGCCGAATGGCGTCAGATGGGACGGATCCGGTGCCCGTCAATGCCCGGTGCTGTGAGAGTGTCGGAGGCTCGACGTGGCTCATGAACACGGCGGTGCGGCCCTGGCCAATGCGCGCGGGCGCGGCATCGACGTCGTCCAGCCGGGATGGCGACGGATTCGTCGGCGTGCACGCGATCGTCGCAAGAAGTATGAGTCCCATGGCGACTTGGCGCTTCGGTGGGTAAGGCACCTCACCTCCCTCAGCAAGGACCTCGAGCCGCAACGGGTAACTTGGCCCTCAGCGAGGGCACACCGAACGTTCAGCTCGAAGACGGCTCCCCGTGCATAAGGCCGCGTGTGAAGAGTCAAGGTCATGTCTCGGTCCGCAGTATGGAGATGGTGCCAGCGATTGTCAAGCGAGCTTATTGTTCTCTGCGGTGCTACACTCGGAGTTCGAACACCGCCCGTGTGGCCGTGCCGGTGGTTGTCACGGCTGGAGGAAAACGCGCGTCAGGAGGTAGCTGGTGTTAAGCAGGAACGACAACGAGCTTCTCGCCCGGACGGGCCCGGGGTCGCCGATGGGTGAGCTCATGCGGCGCTACTGGATGCCCGCCCTGCTTTCAGACGAACTGCCTGAGGCAGCTGGCACACCGATTCGCGTCCGACTGCTTGGGGAAGACCTGGTCGCCTTCCGCGATAGCGAGGGCCGCGTCGGGCTTCTCGACGAGTCCTGCTCGCACCGGTGCACCTCGCTCGCCTACGCCAGGAACGAGGAGGGCGGGCTGCGGTGCATCTACCACGGGTGGAAGTACGATGTGGAAGGAAGAATCCTCGAGACGCCAGCCGAGCCGCCCGAGAGCATGATCAGGCACCATCTCAAGCACCGAGCCTACCCGGTCCGCGAGGCGGGTGACGTGATCTGGACATACATGGGCCCTCGGGACACCAAGCCCGACTTTCCAGAGTGGGAATGGATCGGCTACCCGCAGGAGCAGAGGGGCGTGGCTAAAGTCTTCCAGGAGTGCAACTGGGCCCAAGCTCTCGAGGGAGACATCGACTCTTCCCATTCGGACTACCTGCACTCCTCAGATATCCGCGGTCGGCCCCGGGACCACGCTCCTCGGCTGGAAACGGAGGACACGGCCTACGGCTTTCGGTACGCTGCCATTCGGAAGCCGGACGCGAATGTGGACCGCGTCCAGTACTTGCGGGTCACGCTCTTCGTCGCGCCCTTCTATGCGTTGATCCCACCGCAGCGGCGCGGCATCGCATCGTGGGGCGAGGCGGCGTACGAGATCGTGAACCACCACGCCTACGTGCCAGTGGATGACGAGAACCATCTCTTCTTCACGTTCTCGATCAACCGGCTTGGGTCGAACAGGGCGGGAAGCGGCCGCGACGGCGTTCCGGAAAATGGCTATCGAGCGCCCGGCAATCGCCGCAACGTGCACCGTCAGGACAGGGCGGCGATGAAGGCTGGAAATTGGTCCGGCGTTCAGGGCATTCGGGCTCAGGACCGTGCGGTGACGGAAGCTATGGGTCCAGTTGCCCCGCGTTGGAAAGAGCACCTCGGCGTGGGCGACCTGGCCGTCGCTCACTTCCGGCGTCGCATGCTCGACTCCGCTCGGGCGCTCTTGGACGGCGCAGCGCCGATCGGCTTGGACGCCTCGATTCCATATAGGGAGCTGCACAGCGAAGAGAAGATGGTCCCAACCGATTGGCCCTGGCAGGCGGCGTTGGATGGGACTCCGACGGCTACTGCGACGGCGAGCTGATTCGGAGTTGCCTTCTGTGGAGGGCAACTGGCTCACTCGCTGTGTGGTACGATTGGCCAGCGAATGGTTCGCCACACGGAGTGGCAGGGTAGAACGGTCCCGTTTCGTGAGGAGGGAGGCAGCGAATGCTCGAAGATCAACGGCCCGGTACGGTGTATTGGATCGATCACTACGTCGTGGGCAGCGATGACCTGGACCGCTGGGCGGATTTCCAGATCAAGGTGCTCGGGACCCGTCCCCATGGGGGTGGGCCGGAGGGTCGGCGAGGATTCATCCTGTTCCAGGACATCACACCGTGCTGCCATCACGGGGCGATGCATAGTCCTGACCCGCTGCCGCGGGGCGCGGGATTGGGCAACGGCCTCCCCCGGTACGGCTTGTTCATCCGCCAGCAGGACATCGAGCAGCACCTCCGGCGGCTCGACCAGCACGGCGTCCCGCACCTCGATCCGGTGCGGACCTCGACCGAGGGGGATACGGGGATCTCCATCGCCTGGCAGGACCCAGATGGCAACCAGTTTGAGTTCTGGGCACCAGACCAGTTACCCGACGGCGCGATGGCCGGATGCACCTCGCTCGGCGTTGGCCGGATCAGCCACGGGGTCTTTGAGAGCCGGAACCTCCAGCGCACGGCCGAACACTTTGCCAGGTTCTGCACCTTGGAGCCGATGACGAGCCCAGACCTTCCCGCGAACATCCTGGTCTTGCCGCTGGTGGGTGGTGCCCGCATCATCTTCAAGCAGGTCGAAACCTTCGGGCAGCGCACAGGCGGCTGGGGCAAACTCCACGCGGCACACGCAGCCCTCGTGGTGAGGGATGAGGACTTCTGGCCGAGCTACGACCGCATGTGGGCCGAGGTGCCCGAGTGGGAGTATGGCCGGGAGCGGGGTGCATTCGTCGGTGCGGGTCCGGACTTGCCGGCCAGGACGGCGCGCCACGGCAGTCCCGCGGGGGTGCAATGGTTCGACTTGCGCGGGCGCGGCGACGACTGGTACGACTGGGACACGAACTGCTTTCACTTCGTGGGTGGAGAGCCGCGCGGCGGCTCGCTCGTCGAGTACGAGCCCCACACGATGGACTGGCATTTTCCGAGGTACCTGGAGGCGCAAGGGGCCGCCGCGCCCCAGTCGCAGAGACCCTGACAGTCTGCGCGTCCTCGAATCGAGCACGGCATAGCTGCGCGCAGACCCTCACTCCTCCAATGCGCGCTGCTCGGCGAGCTTCCGCTCCAACAGCCGACGAACGTGAGTCACGCCCACATCCGAGCCGACGAGGTGCTCACGCTCGCGTGAGCTCAGGCCTCGCTGCGATTCGAGAATGATCCGATCCTGCTCGATCACGTTCCACGCTGCTCGCTCGAGATACAGGCGCCAGGTCAGTCGCCAGAGCGCCCGCCTCCAGCCGGTCACGCGACGCATGCGAATGAAGTAGATGACACTCGATGCCTCATCGATGGGCGTCGCGGCGACGACGATGTGGAGCGGGCCACCCGGTCCTGCGGAGCGCGGATACGGGATGTCCACGCGGAACCAGTTGGGCAGGTGGAATTCCGCCCCATCGAAGTTGACGAGCTTCTGGTTGACCCGTTCGGAGACGAGGCCGTCCTCGGTTTCGACGACACGCATGCGGTCATGGAGCGCTCCGCGACTCAGCGTGTACGAGCGTGCGTGCAGATACGGACCGTGCATCGGGTCAGCAAGGTTGTCCACGTAGAGCAGCCAATTGACGTGCCAGGTCACCGCCAGGATGAAGCCATGCCAGTCTCGGCTCTCCAGCTCCTCCGGAACACGGAGCGGCGAACTCGGGACGTTCGCCATATCCCCGAAATACGCCCAGATGAGTCCGCCCCGGTCCTCGGTCGGATAGGATCTGACCCGCATGCGCTGCGTCCCAGCGAAGCTCTCGCCTTCGGTGGGAATGAGCTTGCATTGCCCGGTCACATCGTATTGCCAGCCGTGGTACCAGCACTGCAGGATGTCGCCGTGGACCTGCCCGAGGGAGAGCCTCGCCCCTCGGTGAGCACACGCGTCCCGGAAGAGGTGCGGGCGCCCGTCTGCATCACGCCAGAGGACGAGGTCCTCGCCGAGCCGCTTGATGCCAACGGGAGCTGTCCCAAGGTCGGATGAGCGGAAGGTCGGGTACCAGTAGTTCCTCAATCCGAGCGTGAGGGCATCACGGGCTTCGTGACGGGATCGCTCCTGCAGCATAGGTCGATTCTTTTCTCACTCCACCGTGAGACCCGCATTCCGTAAGTACACTACCGTGCGGGTTTCACCGTGGATTCCGTTTAGCGTAGGCGTGTCGCCAGGGCACCTGGCTGCGCAAACGGTGGTCGTTGCTGATACACTGCGGCCATGCGAATCGTCGTCACCGGCGGCAGCGGCCGGCTGGGCCAGCATGTCATTCGGGAGCTCCTCGAACACGGGCACGACGTTCTCGGCTTGGATCGGACGCCACCAGCGGCGAGTGGCACCGCGTTGGTCGTGGACGTCACTCGCATTGGGGATCTCTACCAGGCCCTTCAAGGCGCCGACGGCGTGATTCATCTGGCCGCCTACATGGCTCCCGGGATCACGTCGGACTCGGAGACCTTCGCCAACAATGTGACTGCTGCCTACAACGTCCTGAAGGCAGCGTTCGACCTGGGTGTCGGGCATGTCGTCATGGCATCCAGCGCGGCCGCCTACGGGTTCATCTACGCGCCCCGGATGTGGACCCCGGACTATCTCCCTCTGGACGAGCGCCATCCCTGTCGGCCGCAAGACCCCTATGGCCTCTCCAAGCTGGTTGGCGAGCAGATCGCCGATTCCTTCGCCGCCCAGAGATCCATCGGCATCGTCAGCCTGCGGCTGCCGGGGATCAACTTCGACCTGGCGTATCAAACCTTTCCCGAGCGATGGCGGGATCCCGGTGCTCCTCGCGCGCTCAGGGGCTTCTGGAGCTACGTCGACGCTCGCGACGCCGCGCGCGCCTGCCGGCTCGCGGTGGAGGCGACCCTGAATGGACATCACGTGCTCAACGCCGCTGCTCCCGACAGCTCGATGCCCGAGCCCACGTCGGATCTTATCAGCCGGCATCTCCCGGACCTCCAGCAGGTCAACGGGCCACCAGCGGCTCGCTGGTCGGGGCTCGACTCCACACGTGCCGCTGAGGCTCTCGGATGGCGGGCTGGGCATACCTGGGAGCAATACGCGCGCCCCCGTTCGTAGGGCGCTCCGACGCCCTGCCGGGAAAACCGCCGGCTGAATACGGACGCTAGCTCACCCCGACGTTGTACGTGGCGAAGTCCGTGCTCCTCGCTCCCAGCCGCCGAGCCCCCGTGGCGGTCACCACCACGCTGTCGCCAAAGCGGGCAGTCTCGCCACGGCCCTCTCGGTGCACGGCTGGCTTGACGACGAAGACGTTCCCCTCCTGGAGGGGCCGCTCGACCACCGCCGGGTCGAACGGTGGGGTGGTGATCAGTGGGCCGTCGTCGCCCAATCCTCGGCCGTGGAGAACCAGGCGAGCTGACCAGCCGGCCACCGACGGCGTATCGGCGCACGCCCGGATCAGCTCCCCGTAGGTGACGCCGGGCTTCATCGCCGCCACGGTTCGATTGAAGGAGTCGACTCCGATCGCCCAGGCGTCGCGACACTCGGAAGGCACGTCCCCGACAAATGTCGACTGGTCGATCTGGGCCGTATACCCCGCCCATCGCCCCTCGATCTCGTTCAGGATCACGTCGCCGTCCTGAAGGATGCGCTGTGTGGCCTGTGTCAGCCTGGGGTAGACGTGCCCGACTGGCCCGGACACCCAGCCGATCATGAAGGGAAGTGTGCAGTCGCGGGCGATCTCGGCAGCGACGAGGGCCGCGTAGCACGCGCTCTCCTTGATGCCCGGGCGGGCCGTGTCCAAGAGGGCCTGAAGGCCGGCCTCCGCCAGCCTCACGCCCTTCTCGAGAAAGGCGATCTCCTCCTCGCTCTTGACCATACGTGCTTCAGCCATCACCTCGGTCCCACTGACGATCCGCGCGTCGGGGAGCTCAGCACGAAGCTTCTCGACCAGCGTGTGGCCGACCACTCCATCCGGAGCGCGCATGAAGAGCAGCGGGCTCGGCGCGAGCCCGCAGATGCCGATGGTGGGTCGCTGGGCGCCGATCTCCTTGAGCGCGGCCACGATGGCTTCGGCGAAGGTGCGGCGGGGTGTGCGGACATCGTCGATCCAGCCGGCTGCCAACTTGCTGCTTGGGCCGCCGAGACCGATCACGCGGCCGTCGCGTGGGAAGACGCAGGCCACGCTCTCTTCGACCATCCCGAACTGGGTCAGGTAACGGGCGTCCGACTGGGCCTTGTTGTATGAAGCCGTATTGGCCGGCGCCACGAGGACGTCGATTCCTTCCGTGGCCATGAGCTCGAGGACTCGCCGCCAACGGCGGTCCCGCTCGGCGAGCGAGAAGGTGGGGAGTGCGCGTTCCTGCACGTCAGCTTCCATATGATCCTCCTGCGCGATTGCGCCTGAACGGGCTGCGGGTTGATGATGGGACAGGCGAGACTGGCCTCGGCACATATGCTTTCTCGAGTGTCCGCGACCAGGATAGTGCTTCGCTCGTACTACATGGCAGTCGCCGGATCCGGCACCCAATCCTCCTGCAGGACATCATCCGGGTCACCGTGGCGCTCTGCCACGTGGCGGACCCCTGGGTCGTCGAGGGCCATCAGGTGACCGGCCTCGATGACCGGTTGTCCATCCGCGACAAGGGTGGGAAACATCATGTCGAAGTGACGAATGACCTTGTGATTCCCGCCGACGAGTGCGGCGCCCACGCTGGCGTGCAGGAATCCCGAGCGGCGGTTGCCCAAGCACCACGAGTGGACCCGTGCCGAGCCCCGGACGTTCTCATAAGGAAGGCGACCGCCCGGGCCTACCCGACATTCACGATGCCGCGTAACTCACCGACGCCAACCATGGTCGTTTACCTCCTTCGGTGCTGAGCCGAGTCTCTAGATGCCAAGGAAGCCGAGAGCACCTACGTTCATTTTACGCTCGATCACCAGCCCCCAGGTGTCGGCCGGCCGATGCGGAGCGTGAGGGACCATGGCGGGCACCAGCATGATCTAGCCCTCCCGGTTCTCTTCAATCCAGTGCCAGAGCTCCTGCGATGCGAGCGGAAGCATCGTACGGCCTCCTCCTGACTGACCGCCGGTTGCTGATCGCTGGATACGACCAGACAGCGCGCGCCGCCTGCGCCTCGGGGGCGTCTTTGCTCGGATTCCAGCATGGGCCTTGCCCACGAAGGCAGGAACCTGCACGAAAGGGTCAAGGGAGACCAGGCTCTATCGCAACCCTCGGCCTCGTCGCCACAGGCAGACCTTCGCGGTAGGCCATCCTCGCGACGGCCGAGGCGAAACTGACCGCCATGATTGCGGCGAACAGCAGCCCATTGGAGAGCAGGATCACGGACGCCGGCAGGGAGGTGCCCAGGAAACCGTTGGCCAGGTTCATGAGCGACATAATGCCGCCCAGGCTGAACGTGTTCAGACTGGCCAGGCGTCCTCGATATTCATTCAGCCCGAGCGCCTGAATCGTCGACTGGCTCATCGTCATGAACGCCGCCTGGGATGCACCCATGATGACCACCGCCAGGAAGGCCAACGGCATACCGGTTGCAAACGAGAGCCCGGCCTGTCCCAGACCGCTGAGGAGTCCCAACGCGAGGTAGAGACGTCCGCGGGTCCGCGGCTCCGTGACGCCTCCAATGGAGATGCTGCCCACCAGCCCCCCGATTCCAACTCCGATCATCAGGGTGCTGAATCCGGTGGAGCCGGCTCCCACTCGCTGGAGGGCGAAGTTCGGTAACAGCGACTCGAACGCCATGGTGAGTCCACAATGGAACATCACGAGCAGGATCATCATTTTGATGAGCGGCTCCGCCCAGGCGTAGCGGAGTCCGGCGACGAAGCTGACGAGGAGGGATTCATCTCGACGCCCGCCGCCCACGGCAAGGGACTCGATCCGCCCGATGAGCCACCATCCAACGCCATACAGTGATGTGCACAGGAAGAAGGCCGCTGGGGCTCCGAAGACCGCGAGCAGCGGAGTCACGAGAGCGGGCCCCACCAAACGGGCTCCGTGCTGGGTGGCGCCAGTCAGCGAGAGGGCGTTGAGCAGCCGCTCCGGCGGCACCAGATTGGCGGCCAGAGCCTGCGAGGTCGATTGCTGGGCGGCGCGGGCGATCCCGTTGATGAACGACAGGGTAACGACATGCCATTCCTCAATAGTGCCGGTCCCAGCGAGCAGCCCCAGGACCAGGTTCTGGGCCATGTTCAACGCGTAGGTCGAGCCCAGGAGGGTGCGACGGTCCACGCGGTCCGCGAGGACCCCGGCGATGGGGGGCACAAACACCAGCGGGACCATGGCTGCGAACGTGACGATGCCCACATCCATTGAGGAACCGGTCATGTCGAACACGAGCCAGCCGCGCGAGACGATGAGCCCCCACGCGGCCGCCTGAGCCGACAGGTTGGCAAGCCACATCAGGCGCATGTCGCGATAGTGGAGCGCGCCCGCGTAGCGATCGAGGGTTGAGCGAATCCAGGCGGTTATCAGGATGCATCCTCAGACCAGGATTCGGCGCAAACGTAGCACACCACTGACAGAGGTGGCTAGCCCGCCGGTTGGATGACGTCCTGATCCCCGCCACTGCCTCGCGCATCGGCATGAGCTTGCTCACTCGGCGTCATCTTGGCCGCGTTATCGACCGCTGGACCCGGGGGCTGGATAGACCAGATCGACGCCGCCATCCACCGTGAGCACCACTCCGGTCAGCCAGGCGGCCTCGTCCACCTCGAACCCGGGGAGACGGAACGATCCTCCCACGTTGTTGTAGAGAATATCCAGCTTCCCGTAGGTGTCTACCGCGATCTTGATGAAGCGCTCGGCGTCGCCATCCACGGTCGCATCGCCCTGGACCGTCGTCGCCTGCCCGCGCCGCACCTCGATCAGCGTACGGGTCGCTTCGTTGACCTCCTGCCGCCGGGCCGCGAGGACCACCTTCGCTCCTTCTCGAGCGAAGAGAAGCGCAGCGGCGCGCGACATCCGCTCGCCGGCACCGACAATCAGGGCCACCTTGTTCGCAAGACGCATCTGATTGAAGCCCCCCGCGGATCGCGGGTGATCGGCGATGACCCATTTCAGCTTGGGCGGAGCGCCGTGCACTGCTGCGGATCGAAACAGACGTACACCG
>WHTR01000064.1 GCA_009377635.1 Chloroflexota bacterium | reverse complement strand
GCCGAGGGCGTGTGGGGTGTCGTCGTCGCTCGCGACACACTCGCACGCAGGCGCCCGTCGCAAGCGTGAGGGCGCGCGGTGGACGCCGGCCGAAGCGCGAGGGCTGATGCCCCCGATCGATGGTCGGCTGCGAAGGCAGCTACCCGAGCAGCGCTCATACAGCAACGATACTATCCAGGGGCCCCGAGGCGCCGGGCGCCTGTGTTATACTCGCAATGGTTCCCGCTTGGAGCACTGGGGCACCGATGCGGAACCTGACAACCTGGCAGGCGCTCGTCATCGCGAGCGAGCTTGGTATAGCGTTCGCGATCGCTGTGCTCGCGGGGGTGTTTCTCGGCAATGTCGCCGATGAGCGGTTGGGCCACGACGTGCCCATCCTCACCGTCGCGGGTGCCTTCATCGGTTTGGCCGTTGCTGTTTTCAGCTCAATTCAGCTCGTGCAGCTTATGACTCGCCCCAGGAAGGAGTGAGCCAGACCGTTGGAGATCCACCTCGAGATCTTTCCCCATGAGCTCTTTACGATCCCCATTCTCGGCGGCCTTCCCATCACCAACACCCTCCTTACCTCTTGGATAGCCATAGCAGTTCTCGTCGCGTTTGCGTTGGTTGCGACCAGAGACATGCGACTGGTGCCGACGGGCGTGCAGAACGCGGCGGAGAGCATCATCGAGCTTCTGCTCGGGCTGGGGGAGCAGGCAGCCGGACCACGGGCGCGCGCCTTTCTGCCCCTGGTGGCGACGCTGTTCCTCTACATCTGGATCGCGAACTGGATCGGTATCTTACCGGGCGTGGGTTCCATTCCGGCGCTCCGCTCGGCCAACAGCGACCTCAGCATCACCGTGGCAATGGCGCTCATCGTCTTCGTGTCGGTGCAGGTAGCGGGGCTGCGGGCCAACTGGCGAGCGTACCTCCTGAAATTCGTCTGGCCTCCCTTCATCGGCCAGATGGAGATTCTGGCGGAAGTCGCCCGACCGGTCTCGCTGGCCTTCCGACTGTTCGGCAACATCCTCGCCGGCTATGTCCTCGTCGAGGTGTGGCTGCAGCTCGTCCCACCGGTGGTTCCCGCGATCTTCCTCGGGCTCGAGCTCGGCGTCGGATTGGTCCAGGCGCTGATCTTCGCGATTCTCGCGCTGGCGTTCCTGTCGCTGGCAACGGCCCATGGGCACACGAGCGCCGAGGCCGAAGCGACCGCACACTGAGCGCGGCGCCGAGACAGCATTTCGACACAACTCATTCCAAAGCTGGGAAAATCGCGCAAGGAGGAAGCAATGCAAGCACCGCCCCCCGACTTCACAACGCTCGCCGCAGGCCTCGCTATGGGGCTCGGCGCGCTGGGTCCCGGCATCGGCATCGGCATGCTCGGTGGGAAGGCGATGGAAGCGATGGGACGAAACCCAGAAGCGACGGGAACCGTGCTGCTCCCGATGATTATCGCCATCGCGTTCGTCGAGGCGGTCGCCATCTACGCGCTCGTCATCGCAATCCTGCTCTTCACCCAGGCAGGAGCCTAGAGACCCAATGGAACTCATGCAGTCGCTCGGAATCAACCCGGTAGCTGTCCTCTGGCACACAGCCAACTTCCTGCTGCTGCTCGTCGTCCTGCGGCTGTTCCTGTACCGCCCGATTCTTCGTATGCTCGACGAGCGTTCGACACGTATTCGGACGAGCATGGCACAGGTCGAGACCTGGCGGGCCGAGACCGCCCGACTGGAAGAAGAGTCCCGTGCGATCCTCGAGAACGCGCGGCGCGAGGCGCAGCATGTCCTGGCCCAGACGAACCGGACCGCCGAGCGCATCATCGGGGAGGCGCAGCGCCAGGCGAAGGAGGAAGCGAACCGCGTGTTGGAGCGCGCCCGAGCCGAGCTTGCCCGCGAGCGCGATCAGGCCTTTCAAGAGCTGCGCCAGGGGCTGGCGGACATCGCCGTGCTGGCCGCCAGCAGAGTTATTCGCCGATCTCTGGACGGACCCACGCAACGGCAGATCGTGCAGGAGTTCCTTGCCAGCGGGACCCCGGACGGAAAGAGGTAATACGCATGGGTATCGGCAGCGGGCCGGCGCGCCGGTACGCGGACGCCTTGTTCACGATCGCGCTCGACCGCGGCGCGATCAACCCCTGGCAGGACGAGCTCGATCGGGTCGCCACTCGGCTTCGTGATCCGGCCGCGATGCGAGCCCTGTCGCGGCCCATCGGCGATCTCACCGCAAAGCGAGACGCCATCGAGGCGCTGGCTGGGCCGCTGAGCCGCGAGGTCCGCACGCTGGTAAGCATTCTGCTCGGACGACAGCGCCTGCACCTCGTTCCCGTCCTGGCAGAGGCCTACCGCGACCGTGTCCGGAAACATCGCGGCATCGAACACGCAGAGGTGACGACGGCGGTGAAGCTGGGCGCAGAGGACCGCGGCCTGATCGCCCGCAGGCTCGCCGGCTACCTGGGGCGACAGGTCGAGATCGAGCACCGGGTCGATCCGGACATCATCGGCGGCGTGGTCGCTCGAGTAGGAGACCAGCTGATCGACGCGAGCCTGCGAGCGCGGCTGGAGGCGCTGCGAAGACGGATGCAGAGCACTGGTCCATGAGCAGTCGGAGGGCGCTCGACGCTCCGCGCACCGCACTGGAGGGGTAATGGCAGTTCGCTCATCGGAAGAGATCGGCGCGATCCTTCGCAAGCAGATCGAGGGGTTCGATCAGGTCGCCGAGGCGACGAACATCGGGACGGTCATCGAGGTGGGTGACGGCATTGCCCGCATTTGGGGATTGTCCAGCGTCGTGGCGAGCGAGCTCCTCGAGTTTCCCAATGGCGTCATGGGTTTGGCCATCAACCTGGAGGAGGACACCGTCGGCGCCATCATCCTGGGCCCGTACACGGATATCTCCGAAGGAGACACCGTCCGGACCACAGGTCGCGTGATCGAGGTCCCGGTCGGGGACGCTCTCGTCGGCCGCGTCGTCGACGCAATCGGCAACCCGGTTGACGGGAAAGGACCGATTCAATCCCTCAGGACCAGTCCCATCGAGCGCATCGCACCGGGGGTGGTGCAGCGCGAGCCGGTCGACACGCCGGTCCAAACGGGAATCAAAGCGTTGGACGCGATGATCCCCATCGGCCGGGGGCAACGCGAGCTGATCATCGGGGATAGGCAGACCGGTAAGACGGCCATCGCGGTGGACACGATCATCAATCAGCGAGGCGGCGACTTGACCTGCAACTACGTCGCCATCGGGCAGAAGCGGTCGGCGGTGGCAGAGATTGTCGACACGCTGGATCGACACGGCGCCCTGGACCACACGATCGTCGTGGCCGCGACCGCGTCGGACCCGGCGCCCATGCAGTACCTCGCTCCCTACGCGGGCTGCGCGATGGGCGAGGAGATCATGGAGAGCGGACGCGACGCCCTCATCATCTACGACGATCTGTCAAAGCACGCATGGGCGTACCGGCAGATCTCGCTGCTGCTTCGGCGACCTCCGGGCCGGGAGGCCTACCCGGGCGACGTGTTCTATCTCCACTCGCGCCTCCTCGAGCGGGCGGCGAAGATGAGCCAGGAACGCGGCGGCGGCTCCCTCACGGCGCTGCCCATCATCGAGACCCAGGCAAACGACGTGTCGGCGTACATCCCAACAAACGTCATCTCGATCACGGACGGACAGATCTATCTGGAGTCGGATCTCTTCTACGCCGGCGTCCGGCCGGCGCTGAACGTCGGCATCTCCGTGTCGCGCGTTGGCGGCGCCGCGCAGACCCGCGCGATGCGACGGGTCGCGGGCCGGATGCGCCTCGATCTCGCTCAGTTCCGCGAGCTTGCAGCCTTTGCCCAGTTCGGGTCCGAGCTCGACCCAGGCACTCGGCGCCAACTGGAGCGAGGGCTGCGCATCCAGGAGATCCTCAAACAGCCGCAGTACCGCCCGATGCCACTCCATGCGCAGGTCATGATCCTCTGGGCGATAACGAGCGGGGTGCTGGACGACGTGCCGATCGACCGCGTCCGGGCGTGGGAGGAAGCGTTCCACAGCTTCATGGAGAACATGCACGCGGCGACCGGGCAGAGGATCACCACGGAGAAGCAGCTCACCGACGAGACAACCGCGGCGCTGCGCACGGCCACCGACGAGTTCAAGCGCACCTTCACCACCTGACCTGACCGGGCACACTCCACCCTGCCGTCGCAGGACACGCGTGACCGTCCGTGGCCGGCACCGACGCGCAGCGGCATGATCGTCTCACCTGGAGAAGAACATTGGCAAGCCTTCGGGACATTCGGCGACGCATCCGGAGCATCCGGAACACGGGGCAGATCACGCGCGCCATGCAGATGGTGGCCGCCTCCCGCATGCGACGGGCGCAGCAGCGCGTGCTCGCGTCGCGACCCTACGCGGAGGCTGCCCGCACGATGCTGGGGGAGCTGAGCCAGCAGCGCCTCGACCCGACGGCCGTACATCCGCTCCTCCGCCAGCGTCCGGAGCGACGGGCGTCCTTCGTGGTGTTTACATCAGACCGGGGTCTCGCGGGAGCGCTCAACAGCAACGTGCTCCGACGGGCAACAGAGGAGATCCTTGCCCGAGAAGAGGAGTCCCAGATCGTCACCATCGGACGAAAAGGACAGGACTTCTTCGTCCGACGCGGACGACGGCTGGCTGCGACGTTCACCGGGCTAGGAGAACGTCCCGAGTACGCGGGCATCATCCCCGTCGCACGGGTCGTCGTCGAGGCCTACACTGCGGAGAACGTCGACGCCGTCTATATGCTATACCCGCAGTTCATCTCGACGCTCCAGCAGCTACCGGTCGTGAAACCGATCCTCCCGATTCAGGCGTTGGAGGAGGAAGGGACGCCCCTCGAGTTCATCATCGAGCCGGACGCCGAAGCGATCCTCGCGGCGCTGCTCCCGCGTTATGTGGAAGTCCAGCTCTATCAGGCGCTGCTGGAGGCCACCGCAAGCGAGCAGAGCGCCCGGATGATCGCTATGCGGAACGCCACAGAGAACGCGGAGGAGCTGGTCTCGGAGCTTACGTTGTCGTACAACAAGGCGCGACAGGCGGCCATCACCAAGGAGATCACGGAGATCGCAACGGCCGCGGAGGCGCTCACCGCCGCGCGGACGTGAGAGACAGGGTGGCATCACTGGAGAGAGCCGTGGCGACAGGAACCAGAGGAACGATCGTCCAGATCATCGGCCCGGTCATCGACATGGAGTTTCCGGCTGGAGAGCTCCCCAATATCTTCAATGCTATCGAGGTCCCCCGGAACGACGGGAAACCGTTGATTTGCGAGGTACAGCAGCACCGGGGGAACAACTGGGTGCGGACCGTCGGAATGTCGACCACGGATGGGCTGAGCCGTGGGATGGCGGCATTCGACACCGGCAGACCCATCACCGTGCCGGTTGGCCCACCAACGCTCGGGCGGCTGTTCAACGTTCTCGGGGAGTCGATCGACGAACAGGAGCCCGTGGTCGCGGAGGTGCAGTACCCGATCCACCGGCCAGCGCCGCCGCTCGAGGAGCAGGAGGTCACGCCTCAGCTCTTCGAGACGGGGCTCAAGGTCGTCGACCTGATCGCTCCCTTCCGAAAGGGGGGCAAGGTTGGCGTGTTCGGCGGAGCTGGCGTCGGCAAGACCGTCATCATCCAGGAGCTGATCCGCAACACGGCAGCTGAGCATGGAGGGTTCTCGGTCTTCGCGGGTGTTGGTGAGCGGAGCCGGGAGGGTAACGACCTCTACCGGGAGATGACCGAGTCGGGAGTCATCTCGAAGACAACCATGGTATTCGGCCAGATGAACGAGCCCCCCGGCGCGCGACTGCGGGTCGGACTCACGGGAGTGACGATGGCCGAATACTTCCGCGACGAGGGGCGGGACGTCCTGCTCTTCATCGACAACATCTTCCGCTTTACCCAGGCAGGGTCAGAGGTCTCCGCGCTCCTGGGACGCATGCCGTCGGCGGTCGGCTACCAGCCGACCCTCGCCACGGAGATGGGCCAGCTACAGGAGCGCATCACCTCGACGAAGCGCGGGTCGATCACGTCGCTGCAGGCGATCTACGTGCCTGCAGACGACTACACCGACCCGGCGCCGGCGACGACCTTCGCGCACCTCGACTCCACGATCGCGCTCGAGCGCTCCATCGCGGAGCAGGGACTCTACCCGGCCATCGACCCGCTCGGATCGACCTCTCGGATCCTCGATCCCCACGTCGTCGGTGACGAGCATTACCGGGTGGCGCGCGAGGTCCAACGCGTGCTCCAGCGATACAAGGACCTGCAGGACATCATCGCGATCCTGGGCATCGACGAGCTGAGCGAGGACGACAAGGTCACCGTGGGTCGTGCCCGCCGGATCCAGCGGTTTCTCTCGCAGCCCATGTTCGTGGCCGAGGCGTTCACGGGCACACCGGGCCGGTTCGTGTCCCTTCAGGAGACGATCCGAGGGTTCGCCGAGATCCTCGAGGGGAAGCACGACCATCTGCCCGAGCAGGCGTTCTATATGGTCGGGACGATCGACGAGGCGGCAGAGAGAGCCGAACAGCTCGCTACAGCATAGCTCGGAGAGATGCTATGGCAAGGCTCAGCGTGGAGATCGTCACCGCCGAGCGGCGAGTGCTCTCGGACGAGGTGGACATGGTGATCGCGCCGGCGGTGGAGGGCACGGTGGGGATCCTGCCGCGCCACGCGCCGCTGCTCACGTCACTGCGTCCGGGCGTCATGGTGCTCAAGCGAGCGGGCGAAGAAGAGGTATTGGCCGTCAGCGGTGGGTTCTTGCAGGTAAGCAACAACCGCGTGCTCATCCTCGCCGACACGGCCGAGCGAGCCGAGGAAGTGGACGAGGCGCGCGCCGAGCAGGCACGTGCCGAGGCAGAAGTCGCGCTGAGAGAGGCCTCCAGCCAGGCGGGAGGCGTGCAGACCGAGGCCGCTCGGACCGCACTGCGCCGCTCCCTGGCCCGACTTCAGGTCACCCAGCGCCGTAAGCAACGGAGGACATCGACGTGACCGCTGACGCCGGAACCCGAAGCGCCGGTGCCGAACCAGTCAGCGAACCTGCCGCTCATCCGGTACCCTCCAACGCGCGCACATCCGGGGGCGCCCCGCCGAATATCTCGAACGGCAGCCTCCGGATCCAGGGAGGCGCGCCGCTCCGAGGCACCGTCCGCGTCGGGGGCGCCAAGAACGCGGCCCTTCCGATCATGGCGGCCGCACTCCTGACGAGAGACACGTGCGCGATTCGCAACGTCCCCCGCATCGAAGACATCGCGACGCTCGCGGAGCTGCTGCGTGCGCTGGGCGCGAGCGTCGAGTTCCCCGACCCGCACACCGTCGTCATCAACGCGTCCCAGCTCACGACGACGCGCGCACCGGCCGAGTTCGTGGCGAAGATGCGCGCATCGTTCCTCGTGATGGGTCCACTGGTCGCCCGCTTCGGGCAGGCCGAGGCGGGCCATCCTGGGGGGTGCGAGCTCGGCATTCGCCCGGTGAACGTCGATGTCGAGGGCCTTCGGGCCATGGGGGCCACAGTCAACAGCGACGACGCCACCTATCGAGTCGACTGTCCCCATTTGCAGGGGGCACGCATGTACCTGGACTACCCGAGCCACACCGGCACGGAGAATCTCCTCATGGCTGCCTGCGTGGCCGAGGGGGAGACGGTCATCAAGCACGCGTCCATGGAGCCGGAGGTCACCGACCTCGCAGGCTTCCTGGTGGCGCTCGGCGCACGTATCCGGGGGGCCGGGACGAGCACGATTGTGGTTGAAGGAGTACCCACCCTGCACGGGGCCGAGTACAGCGTCATGCCGGATCGGCTCACGGCGGGGACATTTGCCGTCGCCGGGCTCATCACCCGAGGCGACGTCATGGCGGAGGGGATCATCCCCGAGCACCTCGACCCGGTGATCTTCAAGCTCGGCAAGATCGGGGCGCTCGTCGAGCTGGAGGAGGACCGCATGCGGTGCGCCTGGAAGGGCCCGCTGCGGCCGGTCGACATCCAGGCGATCCACTACCCGGGCTTTCCCACCGACCTGCAGGCCGTCTTCGCCGCGACGCTTACGCAGGCGGAGGGCATCAGCTCGATTCACGAGCGTGTATTCGAGAATCGGCTCACCTACGCCGAGCAGCTGAACACCATGGGCGCCCACATCACCGTCGGCGCACAAACCGCGTACATCAACGGCCCGACGCCTCTGCATGGCGCCCGCGTGCGCGCGCGCGACATTCGCGCCGGCGCGGCGCTCGTGCTCGCAGGTCTCGCCGCGGAGGGCGAGACGGTCATGGACGACGCGCAGCACGTTGGCCGGGGGTACGAGGATCTCGTCGACGTCCTCCGACAACTCGGCGGCCAGATCAGTCACGATCGGTGAGAAGTGGATCGTGAGGATCGGCCTCACCGCCTTTGCTTTGGGCACCCCGCCCAATGGGGCTGAGCATGTTCACTAGGGCGATCGGGATCGACCTCGGAACGGCGAACGTGGTCGTGCATATCAAGGGGAAGGGAATCGTCCTCAACGAGCCTTCCGTCGTTGCGTACACCATGCCGGGAGAAAAGGTCCTTGCTGTCGGGAACGAAGCGCGCCTCATGCTGGGACGGACGCCGGGGCGGGTGATCGTCAGTCGACCGATGCGGGACGGCGTCATCGCAGACTTCAACATCACCCAGGCCATGCTACGGTACTTCATCCGCAAGATCTGTGGCCGGTTCAACATCTTCAAGCCGACCGTCATGATCTGCATCCCGGTGGGCGTGACCGGCATCGAGAGCCGCGCGGTCCTCGACGCGACCTTGCAGGCCGGGGCGCGCGAGGCGTTTCTCATCCCCGAGCCCCTCGCCGCTGCCATCGGGACCGGCATCCCCATCTCCAACCCGAGCGGGAACATGATCGTCGACATCGGCGGGGGCACGAGCGAGGCCGCCATCATCTCCCTGAACGACATCGTCGTCAGCAGCTCGGTTCGGGTCGGCGGCAACAAACTCGACGACATCATCACGACGTACGTCAAGCGGCGTCACAACCTGATCATCGGCGAGCGCACGGCCGAGGACATCAAGCTTCAGATCGGGAGCGCCCTGCCACTCGAGAAGGACACGCAGATGGAGGTCCGGGGGAGGGATCAGATCGAGGGACTCCCCAAGACCGTCGTGTTGAACTCGAAGGGCATCACCGAGGCCATCTCGGAGGCGCTCGCGACGATCGTTGGGAACGCGAAGACGGTGCTGGAGCAGACGCCTCCCGAGCTGGCCGCGGACGTCGTGGACCGCGGCATGATCCTCACTGGTGGGAGCGCCCTGCTGCGCAACCTGGACCGCTTGTTCGCCCGGGAGATCGGCGTGCCCGCGTATCTGGCTGAAGATCCCCTCTCAAGCGTGGCCATCGGCGCGGGTCGCGCCCTCGAGAACCTGCACATCTACAAGGATTCACTGACGTCTGAATAGCAGTCGGCGCGAATAGTCACCCTCAACGCTGGCGAACCCGCAGCCGTGAACCGCCTTGTTCGGCCGTCCAACGCCTGGGTATACTTTTTTTGTTCCCGAGCCACACCTGCATTCCACAGACACGACATGATACGGGTCTGATGGTGGATTCCCTATAGAACGGCGGCAGGCCATGGGAGAAACGGTCGATGGTAGCATCCTTTGGGCCGGTTGCGCTCGCTGCGGTTATCGCGACAGTCTTCGGGCTGCTTCCCCTGGCGATCTCGGCGCTACTCGCTCCTAGGCGTCCGAATGTCGTCAAGAATTCCCCGTATGAGTGCGGCGTCGAGACCATTGGCCCAACAAACGTCCAGTTCAAGAGTCACTTCTATCTGTATGCCCTCATATTTGTCATTTTCGACGTTGAGGCACTGTTCCTCTTTCCGTGGGCGGTCACCTACACGCAGCTCGGGTTGTACGCGCTGATCGAAGTGGGCATCTTCATCGGGCTGCTTCTCGTCGGCTACGCCTACGCGTGGAGAAAGGGGGCGCTGGAGTGGGTGTAGCACTGGAGGCATGATGGCTGTTCCGGATCCATCGGCGGAGCGGGCGCGTCGAGTTCAGCCCGTCCGACTGGTGGAGCGCTTGGGCGCCGCGGTACCCGAGGGAATCGAGTCGACGACGGCCGTCCCGAAGGAGATTCAACACAACGTCGTCGTCACGTCGTTCGAGAAGCTCGTCACCTGGGCGCGCAGATCTTCCCTCTGGCCGGTCTCCTTCGGGCTCGCGTGCTGCGCGATCGAGATGATGGCGTCAACCACCGGCCGCTTCGACATCGCACGGTTCGGCGCGGAGGTCTTCCGCCCGTCTCCTCGCCAGGCGGACGTCATGATCGTGGCGGGCACGGTAACGACGAAGATGGCGCCCGCGGTTCGCCGCATCTACGATCAGATGCCCGAGCCCAAGTACGTCATCGCGATGGGGGCCTGCACTATCGCCGGCGGACCCTTCCAGGGCTCGTACTCGACCGTGCCGGGCATCGACAACTTCGTCCCCGTCGATGTCCACATCGCGGGATGTCCCCCCCGGCCGGATGCTCTGCTCTGGGGCATCATGAAGCTGCAGGAGAAGATCGAGAAGGGTCGACCGGCGTAGCCGTGGACGACCAGGCCACGGGTGGGCAGCCCGGTCCCGTCGAGATCGCGGTGTCCCGCGTCATCGGAGCACTCCACCCCCAGATACCCGACGTGACGGTCCAGCCACACAACGGCTCTGTCGAGGTGCTTGTTCCCCCGAGCGCGCTCGAGACCGCCGCTCGGATACTGCGGGACCAGCTCGGTTACGTCTATCTCTCGATGGTCACGGCGGTGGACTTTGCCGACCACATCGAGATAGTCTACCTCACCTACGCCCTGGACCATCCACACGGCGTATTCCTCAAGGCCAAGCTGCCGCGGGAGGACCTGCCGGAGTGTCCATCGCTGACGGCGACGTGGCCCGGCGCCGAGTTCCAGGAGCGCGAGACGTACGACCTGATGGGCATCAACTTTGTGGGCCATCCGGACTTGACGCGCATCCTGCTCGAGGATGATTTCCCGGGCTACCCGCTTCGGAAGGACTTCAGCATTGCGCCCGATTACGTGCTGATGCGGCATCTGCGATCCGGAGCCGACGGCTCGCCGGCGCAAACGGACGAAGAGGACCCCTCGGATCCTCAAGGCACGGATCCCTCTCCACGGACGGGGGATGGGGGCGGCGTCAGGTGACGCTGCCTCTCTGCCCACCGGCGGTCTTCATCTGCGACCCCTTTGGGCACGCTCGCCAGGGGCTGTATGCGGTTCTCGGCGCATTCCTGCCGGAGCCTATTCCGACGGTGGCCCTCACGGTGCTGGCAATCGCCCTCGTCCTGACGACGGTTGCGGTCGTCGTCATGAGTCAGGTGTGGGCAGAGCGACGCATCATCGCCTTCATGCAAGGACGTCTCGGTCCGAATCGCGTAGGGCCGGCCGGGCTACTGCAGTCCCTCGCGGACGTGGTCAAGCTGCTGATGAAAGAGATCATCATCCCGACGCAGGCCGACCGAATACCGTTCCAGCTCGCGCCACTCATGGTGCTGGTCCCCTCGCTGCTGATCTGGGTCGTCCTCCCGTGGGGACCCGGCCTGATGGTCACGGACCTAAACATCGGCGTGCTGTTCATTCTCGCCACGGGCGCGATCCCAACCATCGGTATCCTGGCGGCTGGCTGGGCGTCCGGCAACAAGTACTCGCTGCTGGGCGGGATGCGCGTGGCCGCCCAGCTCATCAGCTACGAGATCCCGATGGCCATCATTGTTCTCGTCCCGGTCCTGCTGGCCGGCACGATGTCTCTTCAGGGCATCATCGATGCCCAGTCCGACATCTGGTTCGTTTTGGCGTTGCCGGTGGGACCCATCGCCCTGTTCCTGTTCCTCGTGGCCGGCATTGCCGAGGTGAATCGGTCACCGTTTGACCTAGCGGAGGCGGAGTCGGAGATCATCGGGGGCTTTCACACCGAGTACAGCGGCATGGCGTTCGCGCTGTTCTTTCTGGCGGAATATGCGAACGCGTTCGCCGTCTCGGCAATCGCGAGCACGCTTTTCCTTGGCGGCTGGCTCGGTCCGATTCTCCCTCCCTTCGTCTGGTTCTTCCTGAAGGCGTATCTCGTCTTCTTCGTACTCATATGGATCCGAGGCACGCTGCCCAGGCTGCGTTACGACCAATTCATGGCCAGCGCCTGGAAGGTAGCACTGCCGATCGCGCTGGTTACCGTCGGCCTGACGGCCGTCCAGATCACGCTGCACGCGATCCCAGGCGGCGCGGGCATTCAGTGAGGGATCCGTGCTGATTCCGGAGGGTGCTCTGATCGCGGTGACCTTCTACGTTCTGGGGGTGCTCGCAATCGCCGGCGGCGTCGGCCTGATTCTGGCCAGACGGATCTTCCATAGCGCGCTGTTCCTCGTCCTGACCCTCGTCAGCGTGGCCGGTGTCTTCGTCATCCTCGGTGCAGACTTCCTGGCTGCGGTCCAGGTCCTCGTCTACGTCGGAGCGATCACCGTCCTGCTCCTCTTCGGAATCATGCTGACTCCACAGACCGTACAGCTGCCCGACATCGCAAGCCCCGGCCAGGCGATCTCAGGGGCACTCGTTGCCGCGGCACTGTTTGTCGTCACGGTCGCCGTCGTTGCGACGACCGCCTGGCCCCGGGCGGCGCCTCTGCCACTGGCCGACCAACCCACCACCAACACGATCGCGTTCAACCTGTTCAACACCTACGTACTCCCCTTCGAGATCGCGTCGATCCTGCTGCTCGTCGCCATGATCGGCGCGATCGTCATCGCGAGGGAAGAGTAGCCGTGCCGAGCGAGCTGCCGCCGCTGTACCCCATCGGTTTGCAGCACGGCCTGGTGCTGGGGGCGGCGCTGTTCGCGGTCGGCATGGCCGGCGCCCTCACCAAGCGCAACGCCATCGCCATTCTGATGGCCATCGAGGTCATGCTGAACGGTGTGATGGTCACGTTCGTCACCTTTGCGCGTCACATCCCGGGCATCGATCTCGGTGGCCAGATATTCGCGATGTTCGTCCTTACGGTCGCCGCGGCGGAGGCGGCTGTGGGGGTCGCGATCATCATCACGGTGTATCGGCTCCGTCGAACGATCTCGGTTGACCAGGCCGACACGCTCCGTGGATGACGGAGGCCCGATCTATTCCCGCGTCAAGGAAGCGCTGAGAGAGATGGTATGAGTCAGGTTGCGTGGATCATCCCGGCGGCCCCGCTGGTTGCGTTCCTCGCGATCGCCTTCGGCGCGCGGCGCTCCCCCGTCGCCAGCGGCTGGTTGACGATTCTCGGCGTGCTCGTCGCAACGGTCGTCTCGTTCGTCGTGCTTGGGGAGGCACTGGCCGGCGTGCGCGTCGACCAGACCTACGCGTGGCTGCCCGTCCCCTCTGGACCCGCGTTCCCCCTCGGGTTCCAGGTGGATCCGCTGACGGCCACCATGCTGATCGTCGTCAGTACGGTGAGCCTCTTGGTCCAGATCTACTCCGTGGGCTACATGCATGGGGATGCGGGCTACGCGCGTTATTTCGGGTTCATGGCCCTCTTCACCATGTCGATGCTGGGGCTCGTGCTCGCCAACAACCTGCTGGCGATCTACATCTTCTGGGAGCTGGTCGGGCTCTGCTCCTACCTTCTCATCGGCCACTGGCACGAGCGGCCCGAGGCCGCCCAGGCGGCGAAGAAGGCATTCATCGTGACGCGCCTCGGCGACTTCGGCTTTCTCGTGGGGATCGTGTTCCTGTTCGCCCAGACCGGTACGCTCCAGGTGAGCGCCCTCGCCAACCTCGCCGCAAGCGGAGGACTCGTCGACCCGGCGCTCACGGTCGGAATCCTTCTGGTGTTTGCCGGCGCGGTCGGAAAGTCGGCGCAGTTCCCGCTGCACGTGTGGCTGCCCGATGCGATGGAGGGGCCCACGCCGGTGAGCGCGCTGATCCACGCGGCCACGATGGTGGCGGCGGGTGTGTACCTCATGGCGCGGACCTTCCCCATCCTGGAGCACTCGCCGACGGCGCTCACGGTCGTCGCGACGGTCGGGGCCTTCACCGCCCTCTTCATGGCGACGATGGGATTGGTCTCGACGGACATCAAGCGTGTGCTGGCGTACTCAACGGCGAGCCAGCTCGGATACATGATGCTGGGCATCGGTGCCGGTGCGATGGCAGCAGGGATGTTTCACCTCGTCAATCACGCGTTCTTCAAGGCCCTGCTCTTCCTCTGCGCCGGCAGCATCATCCATCTCGTGAACACGAACGACCTATTCGAGATGGGCGGACTCCGTCGCTGGCGCCCCGTCACCTTTGTGGCGATGACGGTCGCGGCCCTCTCGCTGGCTGGCATTCCGCCGCTGAGCGGATTC
This sequence comes from Chloroflexota bacterium, assembly GCA_009377635.1. GTDB lineage: Bacteria > Chloroflexota > UBA6077 > UBA6077 > SHYK01 > WHTR01. Next base: position 3,445 of record WHTR01000064.1, on the reverse strand, counting down.
TGGAGCAAAGACGAGATCCTCGGGGCAGCCGCCGGGGTCCATCCGGTGCTGTATCTCGCCGCGCTCGTCACCGGCTTCCTCACCGCCTTCTACATGTTCCGAGCGGTCTTCCTCGCCTTCGCCGGGACCTCCCGTGGGGATGCGCACGCGCACGCTGAGCCCGCCAGCATGACGATACCGCTGCTCGCTCTGCTGGTCCCGACCGTCGTGAGCGGGTTCTGGGGTGCGCCGTTCCTCGGAAACCCCTTCGGCGCCTTCCTTGAGGGCTACGGGGAGGGCCACGGGCTCGCCGCGACCTTCCACTTCGATGTGGCGGCGCTGTCGACGCTTCTGGGCGTTGGCGGCGTTCTCCTCGCGTGGGCCATGTACGGCGGCGGGAACTTGCATCGCGGCCGCGCGGTCGCGGCCCGCGTCCGACCGCTCTACGAAATTGTTGCGAACCGCTATTATGTCGACCACGTGTACAACTGGGTCGCCGGTCGACTCGTCCTGGGGATCGCGTGGCTGGCCAGCCAGTTCGATCAGACCGTGGTCGATGGCGTTGTGAACGGCATCGGTACGGTCGGTGTGGCGTCCGGTGCGACGTTGCGTCGTGTTCAATCGGGTCAGGTGCAGCTCTACGCGTGGGTTCTCTTCGCCGGCGTCGTTGCGATCGCCGTGGCGCTGGTCCTCCCGATGCTGACCGGGGGACGAGTGTAGTGGCGCTGGGTCTACCAATGGAGACGCTTCTGAACCTGGCCATATGGCTGCCACTGGTGGCCGCGGCCGTCATCGTGCTCTGGCCGGGTGACGTCGAGCGGACGGCGCGGTGGATCGCCGCGGTCTCTGCCGGCATCGTCCTCGCATTGGCCCTCATCCTGGCGGCAAGCTTCGACGGATCAGTGGCCGGTCCGCAGTTTGCAACCAGGATTCCCTGGATTGCGCAGCTCGGCGTGAGCTATGCGGTTGGACTCGATGGGCTGAGCCTGCCGATGTTCGTCCTGAACGCGCTGCTCGTGCTCCTCGCCGTGTTCATCTCCTGGAACACGAAGCTCCGCGCCCGAGAATACTTCGCGCTGGTGATGGTCCTCGGGGCGGCCGTCTCCGGGGTCTTCGCCTCGCTCGACTTCTTCCTCTTCTTCCTCTTCTGGGAGCTGGAGCTCGCGCCGATGTTCCTGCTTATTGGTATCTGGGGGAGCGATCGCCGCGAATACGCGGCCATGAAGTTCATCCTCTACACGGTCGTGGGAAGCGCGTTCATGCTGGTGGCCATCCTCGTGCTGTACATCGCGGCGCCAGTCCGCTCGTTCGACATGGTCTATCTGGCCCAGGTTGCTCCCCAGTACGCGGCTCCGCTGCAAGCTGTGACCTGGCTGCTCTTCTTCATCGCGTTCGCGGTGAAGACTCCCATATTCCCCTTTCACACATGGCTTCCAGATGCCCACACGGAGGCGCCGACGGCGATCAGCGTGCTGCTGGCGGGCGTGCTTCTCAAGCTTGGCGCATACGGCCTCCTGCGCGCGAACCTCGGGATGCTGCCCGACGCCACGCGGCAGTTCGCCGCAGCGCTGGCGGTGCTCGCCGTTATCAACATCCTGTACGGCGCCCTCGTTGCGATGATGCAGACAGACCTCAAGCGGGTGATCGCGAACTCCAGCATCTCGCACATGGGCTACGTCGTGCTCGGGGCGTCCGCGCTGACGCCCATTGCGATCCAGGGGGCGGTGTTCCAGATGTTCACGCACGGGACCATCACGGCCCTTCTCTTCATGGCTGTCGGTCTCATCTATGACCGCACGCACACGCGCGAGATCTCGGCCATGGGCGGCCTCGCCGGGCGGATGCCGGTCATCGCGACGATCTCCGTCGTCGGTGGCCTCGCTTCCCTCGGGCTGCCCGGTCTCAGCGGGTTCGTGTCTGAGTTCCTCGTCTTCACCGGCTCGTTCCCGGTCTGGGGCGCCGCGACAGTCCTCGGGATCTTCGCGATCGTGATCACGGCAGGCTACATCCTGTGGCTCGTCGAGCGCGTGTTCTTCGGGCCGGAACGGCCGCGGTGGATCCACGTCGGCGACGCCTCTCGTCTGGAGACCACTACGGTGGGGATCCTCGTCGCAGTCATCGTGATTGTCGGCGTGTTCCCGAGCATCCTGGGGGACATCATCATCCCGGGCATCGCGCCCATCGCCACCCGATACGGCCTGTAGAGGGAGAGCGCGGACGTGGACGTCAACGTAGCGCTTCTGGCGCCGGAGCTGATCCTCGCGACCGCGGGAGTGGCGATCCTCCTTGGCGACGCGTTCGCACCCTTTGGGCTGCCACGAAGCGTCGTGATGGCCCTCGCGATCGTGGGCATCTGCCTCTCGGCCGCGCTCGCTGTGCCGCTCCTCGGCGTCCAGGCCAGCAGCTTCTTTGGCGCGCTGGCCGTCGACTCCTACGCGGTGTATTTCAAGCTCCTCTTTCTCGCCGCGACGCTCCTCGTCGTGCTGGCATCTCAGCCATTTCTCGCGAGCCTGCCGCGGTTCCACGCGGAGTTCGTCGGGTTGCTGCTCTTCGCGACGGTTGCGCTCATGCTGTTGGCCTCCGCCAACGAGCTCATCACCGTCTACGTCTCCCTGGAGATGTCCAGTCTGTCGATCGCGTTCCTGGCGGCCTGGCAGAAGCGCGCGCTGCGGCCAGCGGAGGCTGGGCTGAAGTTCTTTCTGCTCAGCGCGATGGCGTCGGCAGTCCTGCTCTACGGCATGGCGCTGCTGTACGGGCTGACCGGGCAGACTCGACTTGACGCCATCGCTCGCGAGCTGTCCGTCGAACCGAGCGGGCCCCTATTCCTCGCGCTGGCGATGCTGGTCGCGGGGTTCGGGTTCAAGGTCTCGGCGGTCCCGTTCCAGATGTGGACCCCGGACGTCTACGAGGGAGCGCCGACGCCCGTGACCGCGTACCTCTCCGTCGCGTCGAAAGCGGCGGGATTCGCCGTGGCCGTCCGCGTCTTCCAGACAGCCCTTCCCGCCGCCCAGGCGGACTGGGCCACGCTCTTCGCCGGTCTGGCTGTGGCGACCATGACGGTCGGCAACCTCGCGGCCCTCGTCCAGTCGAACATCAAGCGCATGCTCGCCTACTCGAGCATCGCGCAGGCAGGCTACATCCTCGTCGGGATCGCGGCCGCGTCGGATCGGGGTATTGCCGCGGTCCTGTTCTACCTGCTCGCCTACACGGCCACGAACCTCGGCGCCTTCATCGCCGTGATCGAGATCGTCCGACGCCTGGGCTCGGAGCAGATCTCCGACTTCAAGGGACTTCATCGGCGCGCGCCCTGGCTGGCATTTGCCCTCGCTGTGAGCTTGCTCTCTCTGGCCGGCCTGCCGCCCTTTGCCGGGTTCTTCGCGAAGCTCTACGTGTTCTGGGCGGCCGCCGAAAGCGGCCTGGTGTGGCTCGTCCTCATCGGCGTCGTGAACTCGGCCATCTCGCTGTA
>WHTR01000063.1:11557-17900 GCA_009377635.1 Chloroflexota bacterium | reverse complement strand
TCCAGTCCCGGTGATGGCCGATCAGTATGTCAACAGCCTAAGAGCAGCGCTCGAAGTGTGCCGACGGCGGGCAGCCCATGTGATTTCGGTCAAGATTGGCCAGACCGGCTCTATAGACGAGTGCCGCCACGTCGCGGCGATGTGCATTGCGTCCGGCGTGCGGGTGCACATCGGTGGCACCGCGCATCCGTGTGTTATCGATGCTGCTCAGGCACACCTCGCCGTCTCCGTGCCCGGCATCGATGAAGCGTGCGAAGTAGGGGAGTTCCTGGCGCTCCAGAACGATCCGACCGCAGGGGCGCGAACCGATGGCGGATGCTATCTCCTTGATTCCACACCAGGCCTGGGTGTCACCCTGTCACCTCCTGCGTGATTGTCGCGGTCGCTCTTGACCTCCTTAAGGCCGACGCGTAGAATCGCGCCACCAAGGCCCAGACGATCCGTACCGACGAGGCGAGCGAGGGGAGGGACCGTGGTATCACGCGAAGCGTATGAGCTGTTGACGAGGGTGGGTTCCGGTACCCCGATGGGAGAGTTGATCCGGCGTTTCTGGGTGCCGGCGTGTCTGTCGGAGGAGCTGCCCGAGCCGGACTGCGATCCAATCCGCCTCAGGCTGCTCGGCGAGGACTACGTGGCGTTCCGCGACAGCGACGGCCGGGTGGGGGTGATGGACGAGCATTGCCCGCATCGCGGCGCCTCGTTGTTTCTCGGGAGAAACGAGGAGGGCGGCCTGCGCTGCCTCTACCACGGCTGGAAGATGGACGTCCACGGCAACGTGCTCGAAACACCGTGTGAGCCGGCCGAGAGCCGGATACGGTTCCACGTCAAGCACGCGGCATATCCGGTCGTCGAGCAGGGGGACGTCGTCTGGACCTATCTGGGTCCGCCGGACAAGCAGCCGCCCTTCCCGAACTTCTGGTGGACCACCGTTCCGCCGGAGAACCGGTGCGTCGGGAAGATCGACTACGCCTGCAACTACCTTCAGGCAATCGAAGGGGCGATTGACTCTTCGCATGCCGACGTGCTCCACTCTGGCTACGAGCTGCTCGGCTGGGGCGAGGGGGAGATCCGGCAGGTGGAACCCGGACGAACAGCTGCGCGAGAGACCCGCTGGGAAGCCGAGGAGTCCGCGTACGGCTTCCGCTACGCGGCGGTCCGCGGCTCGAGAGCCAACCCGGGGACGCACAAGTCCGTTCGGGTCACGGAGTTCGCGGTCCCCTTCCACTGCCTCCTATCAGATGTGCCGCACATGTTTGTGCCGGCCGATGACGAATCCACGTGGTTCTACGACGTGCGGACCCAGTCGAAGCCGGTCGACCGCCAGGAGACGCTGACCCGGCGAGGCGAGCGGGTAGGGGTCGACGTCGGGCCGAATCGCCGAAAGACGCGCACTGTGGCGAACAATTGGATGCAAGACCGCGCGGCGATGCGAGCGAAGAAGGAGGTTTGGAGCTACTCTGGCATCGCGTGGGGCAAGCCGCACCAGGATATGGCGGTCATCGAGAGTATGGGCCCGGTCTACGACCGCACGAAAGAGCACCTCGGTATCCAGGATGTCGGCATTGTGCGCATGCGTCAGCGGATGCTGAGCACGGTCCGCCGGTTCATCGAGACTCGTGAGGTCGCCGAGCTCGACCCGTCGGTTCCGTATGATCGCATCCGTGGTTATGTCTATGAATTGCCGGCCGACATGCCGTGGCAGCTTGCCGTCTATGGTGAGCTACGGGATGGGTACTGAGGTGAACGGGGAAGGGGATCGCGACCATGTCTGACGGAGTGCAGATCTACGCGGGTACCCACGAGGGACTGCTCGTCTTCCGCTCCAGCGACGGCGGCTGGAGAGAGACCACACGCGCCTTCGACGGCGCGATCATCGACTCGATCGCAGGGTGCCAGCGGCATCCGGAACGCGTCTACTGCGGAGTGACACACGATGGTCTCTACCGAACGGAGGACGCTGGGCTGCACTGGGACAAGGTGCTGGACGGCGACATCCGTGCCGTGGCGGTCGACGCGACGGACGACAGCATCTACGCCGGCGCCGAGCCCGTGCATCTGTTTCGCAGCGAAGATCGCGGCGACTCGTGGGAGGAGGTCGAGTCCCTCCTGCAGATGCCCGAGGAGATCCGGCAGAAGTGGTGGTCGCCGGTCTCCGGCGTCGGCCACGTCCGCCATGTCTTCGTCCACCCGGATGACCCGAACACCATCTATCTTGCCCTCGAGCACGGCGGCATCGTGCGGAGCTTCGATCGCGGCGCGACCTGGCAGGATGTAACCAATGGGATCAACTACATCGACATCCACATGGTCGCCAGCCTGCCCGGAAGCTTCACCCACTACTACACTTCATCAGCCCGTGGGTTCTTCACCGCACAGGATCCGGCTGAGGGCTGGATTCGTGCCGAGAACGGGTTCACCCGCGACTACTTCCACGACTTCGTCTTTCTTCCACTGCATCAGGGCAGCACGTACCCGACGATGCTGATCGGGACCGCAGATAAGTCGCCGGGCTCGTGGAACCGCCCAGAGCGAGCTCGATCAGCGGTGTTCCGCAGTGACGACGGTGCGCAAACTTGGCATCGTGTGGGGGAGGGACTGCCCGAGGTCATCACCTCGATGATCTCTACGGTCGTCAGTCATCCGCTGGACAAGAACGCCGCCTTCATTGGGTTCGGCGAGGTGTCGCGTGGACACGCGCACGGCCCGGCCGGCCCGGGCCAGATCCTTGTTACGCGCGACCGCGGTGACTCGTGGCACGATCTCAACCTCGAGATGCCCGCGGATCGGGTTCTCTGGGTCGCCCCGGAATGATCGACCCGTCACCGTGCCGGCGAAGCACAGACGGAGAGAGGGGGTGAAACGGTGACGGTCCTTCTGCGACATCGTCTTTTGCCCGGCGCACTCGCCTCGGTCGTCCTGGCGTCGATCGCATGTTTGGGGCAATCGCCCACGAGCCCGACGGGTTCGGCGTCGTCCGCCTCCCAGGAGCGGTCGGCTGCCCAGGGTTCGAACGGACCAAAGATTCTGACCTGGGCCGCCCTACGCGAACTCGCGTCGTTCGAAGCGGTCATCGGGCTGGGCGGGAGTGGGTCGCCGGCAGGCGAGGTCACCCCGGTCGTCCACGACTTCCTGGTCGTAGAGAACGACCGATTCGATGTCGTACCACGTCTCGCCGTCGAGCGGCCGTCGGTCGAGAATGGCACGTGGCGCGTCGATCCAGATGGCTCGATGGTGACGACCTGGCGGATTCGGCCCAACATCACGTGGCACGACGGCCAGCCGTTCACCAGCGCCGATGTGGCCTTCATGCCCCTGTATTATGTCGTGCGGCCGGTTCTGGTGCTCGGCTCAGTACGTGGCGAAGTCACTGCGTTTGAGACGGGCTGGAACATCTTCGCGTGGGACAAAGAAGCGTAACCAAGGCTCGTCCATACACCTCTTGGCGCCCGTGCTGCTCAGAGACCGTAGAGGCGCTGTGGATTGGCCGACAGGATCTTCTCACGTAGGCGAAGCGGCACATCCGCTCGGGCATTGATCGCAGCGCTCAGATTGTCCTCGTGCGACGGGTCGCCGTGCGGATAGTCCGACGCCACGACGAAGCAGTCCTCTCCGACGAGGCCAGCAAGGTAGTTGATATCCTCATCCGCCTCGCACGCCACGTAGCAGCGGCCCTCGCGGAAGTATCGACCTGGATCTCGCCGGCCGCTCCGTCGTATCTGGTGCAGCATCCACGGCAGCCATTGCGATCCCGTCTCCAGGAACGCGAAGCGCAGCTTCGGGAATGCCTCCAGCAGATCCGAGGTGAGAACGCTCCGTGCCCCCATGAGCACGGGCAGTGTCGCGCTGTTGAAGCTCCTCCGTGTGTCGAAGAGCGCCGTGATCTGCGGGCACCCCCAGCCAAAATGCACACATACCGGAATATCGAGTCGCTCGACCTCTTCATAGAACGGACAGAGCACGTCGTCGTCTAACGTCCGATCCCATGCCATTCCGAGGAGCATCACGGCGGCGGCGCCGAGCGTCTTCGCGCGTCGCACCTCCTCGATTGACGCCGGCACATCCCGGATCGGCACGAGCGCCGCGAAATTCACCCGGCCGCTGGACTGCTCCCGCGCGTCCGCCATGAAGTCGTTATAGGCGCGAAACAAGGCAGACTCGAGGTGCATATCCTCAGTGGTCGTGGTCAGGAACAGCGTTGGATAGACGACCTGCTTGTCAATGCCGGCGGCATCGAGGTCGCGCAGCCGCGCGCCAACATCGGTCAGCTCCTGCGCCGGAATTGAGACGGGCTTGAGCTGGGCTCGCTCCATGAGGGTCGGTGTCCCAAGTGTGACCCCGCCCCTCCCGACCACCTTCGGATACACCGCGCCGTCGATCAGCCAGACCGCGTTGTACCGGCCGTACGCCGTATCCCGATCGAATTGCAGCGGTATCGGCCGCCGGTCTCGATAGGCTGGCTCAATGCGGCTGAACATAGCGACGGATTCCTCAACATGGCCGTCGGCATCAATCGCGCGCATTTCTCGTCGCCCCCTTTCTGTCGGCGTTTCTGGCAGTCGGCTCGCTAGTCGAGCTCCCACTCGTGAACGTTCCAATTGACCAGACTGAATGCGACCGGGTTGGGGTCGGGGCCCCTGAGCCGTGCGAAGTGCGCTAACACCTCGAAGTTGTGGTACAGCGGGATGAGCACAGCGTCCTGGCTCACGATTCTCATCATTTGGACCACGATGCCATCGCGCTCCGCTCGATCTAGTGTCGTGCTAACGCGCTGCCACAGGCGATCGAACTCCGGATTGGACCACGCGGGGTAGTTGCTGCCGCTCCAGCGATTCTCCTCGCTCGGGATGCTGTCGCTGGCAAAGTTGTCCAGCCTGGTGTCGGCGGCCGCGCCGGACGTGGTCGAATATACCCCAGTAAAGGTGGTGCGGTACTGTGTATCGCGAAACTGCGCCGCTGCCACGACCGTGAGTTGCGGCTCGAACCCGGCACGTCGCCAGCCGTCGCCGACCACGGCGAGGTCCTTCTCGAACTGTGATCCGGAGTCGCCCCAAGACTCGAAGGTGAAGCGCTCGCCGGACGCGTTCACGTAGATACCATCGCTTGCCTTCGTGTAGCCGACCTCGGCCATGAGCTGCTCACTGCGCCGCAAGTCGTACGGATACTTCATGATGGCACGGTCGATGTCGGCGTAATAGGGGACGGTGCGAGGAAGCAGCGTGTCGGCCAATGCTCCCTCGCCGTCGAAGAGTCCGTTGATCGCCTCTTTATCGATTGCATGGGCCAGGGCTTGGCGGGTCCGCACATCCAGGAAGGCGCGCGGCTCGACCGTATCGGGCCGCTGCTGCACCCACAGGTAGCGCCACTGCGTCGGGGTGAGGATCGTCACCCCGTGGCCGCTACTGCCCCACTCTCGCTTGAGTGTCACGATGTGCTCATAGCGGAGAGCGCGGTCAGTCGCGAATTGGACGTTGTCGGCCAGCACATTGGTGAGCGCCGTGTTCTCATCCGTGAAGGAACGCACGACGACTCGTTCGATCTTCGGCCGTCCCAGGACGTGGCCATCGAAGGCGACCCCCTCGATGAAGGCGCCCGGCTCCCACCGCTCCAGCCGATAGGGGCCCGCCCCGATGTATTCGTTGCTCCAGAACGGGTGGTTGACGAATCCGTCGGGGTCGCGCTGACGATAGATGGGCTCCAGCACGTGTCGGGGGAGCGCCTGGAACAGCGGCGTGGCGAGCTGTCCGGCCTCTGGGTAGGGACCGTTCCACTGGATCACCACCGTCCGTGGGTCGGGCGCTGCTACGTTCTCCATGAGGTTCTGCGGACGCGAGCTGGCGTAGCCGAAGTCGCGGGTCGTGTAGACACGCCACGCGAAGACGAAGTCTTCGGCGGTGAGCGGGGTGCGGTCGTGCCAGGTGAGGTTCGGCTTGAGCCGATACGTTGTCTCCATCTTCCCATCCGGAAACACGCGCCAGGTATCCGTGTTGAGCTGCGGCAGGGATTCGGCCAGGTAGGGCTGCGGGGCATCGCGCGCATCCCGCAGGACCAGCTCGGCGTTGAAGAGGCGAATCGTATAGTTCACGCTGGAGCCGGTGGCGCGGAGCGGTTTGGACGCCAAGCTCACGGGCTCATAGCGCACCGCGGTGACCAGCGTCTCCGCCTGATCCCGTGCCGGCTGAGTGGGTTGACCGCCTGGCAACGCTCCCCCTGGCTCCGTCGGCAGGGAGCACGCGATGCTGGTCAAGACCGCAGCAGCGGCGAATACACCAGACCATGTTCGTTTCACCTGCGCCTCCCGCACGTATCAGTCGGCCGCCGCCGATCCGCTCCCCGTCGGCTCTCG
>WHTR01000063.1:0-10629 GCA_009377635.1 Chloroflexota bacterium | reverse complement strand
TTCGATCGGCCACGGGCCATCTCCAGATACGCAACGGCAGTGGACTGCCGCCTCCCATCCTTGATGCAGTACGGGGACGCGCAGACGCCCAATGGCTCGGGAACGTTGAGGTCCGGGCAATGGGGGAGTCCCATGCTCCGTGCGCGGTCGATGAACGCCCGCACGGGGTCGGACATCGGCATGTCCAACGTGAAGGGCCGTTTCACGTAGAGAGGGCCGTCCGAGCCGTGGAGTGGACCATGAGGGAAATCCTGGTCGGACTCGATCCGCGTCATCACCGGCAGGCAGCGCTCATAGGACCACTCCGGGTTGCCGTGGGCAACCCACGTGTCGAAGTCGTGTCTCATCGGTCGGAGCACGGACATCACGTTGACCGACGACCCGCCGCCCATGATACGCCCGGCCAGGTTGTGGAACACGCTGTCGTCGATGACCCGCGGCGTTGGGTACATTTCAATGTACGGGGATTCCAGCAGCAGGCGGGTCTGCATCGAGGCGTTCGCGACGATCTCTGGGACCGGCTGCGGATCCGGACCGGCTTCGAGGAGCAGCACCCGTCGTCCCGGGTCCTCGGACAGCCGCACGGCCAACGCGCACCCTGCCGATCCCCCACCGACGATAACCACGTCGTAGCGGTCCCGAATCAATCTGCCCCTCCGCGGCGCTCGGCGGCTGTCCCGCTGGCCGCCAGCTGCGTGCGTAACCGCCTCGTGAACTCCTCGAGGATCAGGACCGCCGTCGCGCGGAGAATCATGTCGCCGAGGATGGCGAGCCGCCCGTCAATGTCGACGACCGCACGGTACCCAAGAGCTGTTCTCGTCGCACCCAACGCCTCCAGATTGAGCACTATGTCCATCCGCAGGGTGCTCTTCGTCACGGAGTCGGTGCCCTCGATCGCCGCCTGTAATTCCCTGGGTGGATCGCTCTCGATGATACGCGCCCGGAATGAGAACCTTCCGGAGATCGGCCCGACCCGCGCCTCGATGGTCCCATCGAAGGTCCGATCGTCGACCAGCGTCACGTGCTCGACACCCGGCACACAGGCAGCCGAGCGATCGACATCCAGCAAGAAGTTCCATACCTCGGGAGTCGGAGCGTCAAGGACCACGGTGTCTTCGAAGATCACGGCAGGCTTCCTCGCATCCCCTGCCCGTGCGCCTTTCTCCAACGTCGCCTGCCATCCGTTCTATACCCATTCGTGGACATTGCAGGCCACCGAGATCGCCCGGGGTGCAGGACCGTGACCCGCGCAGCCGCGTCGTCTGGGCAACGACACGCGGACAGCAGGACTGGGACACCTATCTTCATCGTTTGGCTTCTACGTCCATTCCCAGGTGTACATGTTCCAGGTCAGGGCACTCCCCGGTCCCCATGATCCTGGGCCAGCAAGTCCCGACTCAACCGCGCTAGTCGGGGGTAGCTGAGTAGAAGCGGCTGGCGTTGCTGGCCATGATCGCCTCCTTGTCCTGGTCGGTGAGGTCCTCACGCTCCAAGAGCTCGTCGATTTCGTGGCGAACCGTCTTCGCATCGAAACCTTCGTGTGGCCAGTCGCTGGCGAATAGGAAGGACTCGCGCCCTCCCCGCTGGATGGCGTAGCCGAGGCCTTCGTCGTCGATATCGAAGCCGACGAAGAGCCGACCTTCGCGAACGAGGCGCTTGAACTGCTGTGCCGCGCCCTCCTTTGGATTGGGGCCGATGTATTCGCCGTGGACGTCAACCTGCGTGTGGCCGTGCCAGGAGCGTTCCATGCGGTCGAGGAAGAAGGGAACCCACGTCGCGCCGCCCTCAAGGAACCCAGCCCGGAGTCGCGGAAAACGCTCGAAGATGCCGTGGGCGAGCATGGCGGCGCACTGGATCATGACCCCGAATGGATGGCCGAGGGCGTGAACCGGGTAGTAGGTGCTAAAGGAGTCGAGGCCGAGGTGATGGTGGCAACCGCCATGGATCGCGAGGGCGCACCCGAGCTTCTCCGCCTCCTCGTAGACGGGCCAGTAGATGCGGTCCCCGTAGTGCGCCTTGATGCCCTCACCGGTCGAGGGAAGCATGGCACCCAGCATACCGAGCTCTTTCACGGCGCGTTGCAGCTCGGCAGCCGCGGCCTGGGGATCCTGGACGGGAAGGAGGGCCATGCCCTTGACGCGTGGCGTTTGGTTGACGTACTGCTCGTGAAGCCAGTTGTTGTAGGCCCGGCAGGCGACGATCGCCCAGTCCACCGCGACGATGCGGCCGACGGCGAGGCCGGCGGTCGGGTAGACGACGGACCAATCGATGCTGGTCTGGTCCAGGAACTCGACCCACTCGGCTGCGTCGGGGCTCCCAAAGCCGAGGCTCCCATCGTCCGGCGCCCGAAGGAAATGGGTGTGCAGGTGGTCGAGGGCGGGAAACAGTGCGTCGCGGGCATTTCCCCTGGGGAGGTACTTCCTGATTTCGTCGCCTCTGGCTCGCTCCGAGATGTGCCCATCTGCGTCGATGATCTGCATCATACCCCTCCCGTCGTGTTGAGGAATACTGGATCGGCCTACGCCAGCGTATGCTTGAGGCTCGCCTACTTCGCCGCTCGGGCGGCTTCGATGCTGGACTATATAGAGTGGTTGGCGATTATTCAAATAAGAGTTGGTGCTCACATCGGTGCAGCGGATCCGCGCGCTGATGGCCGGCTGGGACAGCCAGAGCTTGCGCGCCGCCTTCGCGAAGCTGCCCTCGTCACAGACGACGAGAAACGTGCGCAGCGACAGCAGATCAGTGTCAAGCTCCATGCCCATTGCTCAGCTATTTCAACTCATTGTCCGCCGGCACGGGACCGGCCGAGAGAATGATCCCGTCTCGGCCTTCAACTGCCTCAGGAGCGCGCCGCCCGCTACAACCCCTGTGAGCGCGAGGTGCAGTAACGCAGGCTACCGTACGTCCCACTCGTGGGCGTTCCAGGCCTGGGTGGCCCGATTGCCGCCGGGGCCGACGTTCGCCAGACGATTTTGCATCAAGGTGGGCGATGGCAGATAGAACAGACCCATAATGATGAGCTGATCGGAGATGTGGTGCATGAGCTGTCCAAGAACCTGCATGCGCTCCGGGCGGGAGATAGTCACGAAGTATCGGTCAATGAGCGAGTCGAACTCCGCGTTGCGATAGCGGTGCTTGCTGCGGCCCGTGAAGTCGTTCTCGGGCAGGGGGATCTCGCGGCTGTGATGGGTGGCCAGGCTGGGGAGGTCGTTCCCCTGCTGGAGCATCTCGAAGGCCGGTGAGTTGGCGCGGTACTCGCGGTCGCGCTGGCGCTGGATGGGGATGACATTGGGCTCCACCCCGACCCCGAGGCGCTGCCAGGCGTCCGCCACCGGAAAGATCGTCGCCCGGTGGATGTCGTTGTCGGCGGTGGTGCGGAGCTCCACGTCGAGGCGCTCTCCATCGCCGTCGTGAAGGATGCCGTCCGAGCCCTTGGTATAGCCGAGCTCCTCGAGCAAGCGGGCGGCCCGGGCAGGGTCGTACTCGTACCGCACGATCTGCGGCTCCATATCGCGGTACTCCGCGGCGGTCGGGCTGACGTAGCTGTGGGCGACCATGCTCTGGCCGGCCTGCAGCGACGCAACCAGTTCTTGGCGATCGATGGCGTGGAGCAGGGCGCGGCGGACGCGCACGTCGCCCACGGCCGCGGGGTTGGGGTTCAGCTTCTGCGGATAGATCACGACCCAGCCGCGCAGTGTGGTCTCGACCTTCCCGTCTGACCACTGGTCGCGCACCTGCATCGCCTGCTCCAGCGAGAGGGTGCGGCCGAGGGTCAGCTCCACGGCGCCGGCCAGGAGGTTTGTCGCGAGGGTGGAAGAGTCCGGGACGAAACGGACCTCGATCTCGTCGACCTTCGGGCGCCCGAAAACGTAGGCGTCATTGGCCGCCAGGCTCAGGTAGCTGCCGGGCTGCCACTCCTTCAGGTGATAGGGCCCGGTACCCACGAAGGCCCGGTTCCAGTATGGATGCTCCATGAAGCGGTCCTTGTTCTCGCGATAGGTCTGCTCCAGAATGTGAGCCGGCAGCGGCAGCGCGAGCGGTGGGAAGACGGCGCTGAACATGGTGTCGGCCTGGACGTAGGGTCGGCTCCAGTAGACCGTGACCGCGCGGGCGTCCACGGTCTCCACGTGCTCGACGGAGGCGAGCCCAAGGTGGCTGAAGGCGGGCAGATCCGGGTCCTTCCCGACCCGGACGCTGAACTGCAGGTCGTCCGTCGTCACCGGCGACCCGTCGTGCCACCGCGCGTCCGGCCTGATCCGCCAGGTGGTCTCCATGCCGCCCTCGGGCAGCAGCTTCCACAGCCCGTTCTCAATGGAAGGCACGGCCTCCGCGAGCTGCGGCTGCAGCTCGCCCGCCGGGTCGAGCTGGGCGAGCCCGGCGTTGACCAGCTCCTCCAGAGCGTCCGCGCCCGGCACCACGCCCCCCGCCCCGGCGGTGTTGACCTTCGTGCTCAGGGTGGGCGGCTCTCCCATGATCACGGCCGTGATCTTCTTGGGCCCGGTCAGCCTCGCCGCCTCCCCGGCGCCGTCACTGCCCTCCGACTGCCCCGGAGACTGCGGCGCGGTGCAGCCGGCGAGCAGGGTGAACATGACGAGCGAGACGATCCGAAGACGAGTGAGCCGGACCATCTTCCACCTCAATGAGGAGTCGCCTCTCCCCCTCCGAGAGAGAGTAGGCGCCCCGTTCCTCGCCAGGCGAGAGAATCGTGTTACTCCCCCTCGAGGCTCCTGGGGTCCACCCCGCCGTCGGGACGGTAGCTGTAACGGAATTTCTTGGGGGGCTTGGGCAGCTTTGTGGCCACCTGGTAGAGGACAGTGAGGTCGTCGGTTTCGTTTGCGAGCTGGTAGAAGTAGCTCTGGTTGATGTGCACCAGTTCGCCGGCCTTGAGGATGATGTCCTCCTCTGGGTCGAGCCCGTAGAGGTGCAGCTCGCCCTGGAACACCATGAAGATATGCTCCGAGCCGGGATGGCAGTGCATCTCGTCGCGCTGGCCGGGTTGGTACACGTTGATCACGCACTGGGCGTAGCGGTTGTTGGTGAGCTGGATGTATCCGTCGGTGTTGGGGTTGATCCGGATGTTGTCCGGGATACTGACTACCTGCCAGCCCTTCGTGCGCACCTTCTGCTTCTCTTCGTAATTTCGGTCCCCGCGCACGTCCTCGTCCACGACCTTGAACAGACGCCCAGTCCCGGTCGTCTCGGTTGCCATAAGATCTCCTCCCTCACCGCGATGGTCGCGGCAAGGAACGCATCAGAGTGGCGACTACTTCGGCCAGATGTAGCTCAGCGTATCGCTCCAGATCGGCGGCCTATCCTCGACCGCGCCAGTGTAGCCTTCCTGGCAGTTGTACTCGAGCTTGTTGCCCCACGGGTCCAGGAAGTACAGCGACGCCCCACCGACCGGTCCGCGCCGCGAGGGCCCGTCGAATGGGATGCCTCGCTCGCGCAGCATCTGGGCGCAGCTGTCCAGGTCCTCGCCCTTGACGAGGAAGGCGTAATGGGGATGGTCATCTTCGAACTGGACGCGCTGGTACGGGACTTCGAACAGGTCCATGCGCGGCCCGTTCGGCATCCGGACCGAGAGGTGCGGTGCCCGGATCGTGCCGGCCGCTTTCGCCTGCGCGATCTCCCCCGGCGTCATCTTGCGACCGACCTGCTCGAACTCGAGCACCTCGGTGTAGAACCGGAGCGCAGTCGCCATGTCGCCGACGGGAAGGGTGAAGTGGCCGAGTCCGAGAACGACGTCCCTGAAGCTCTTGGCTTTGCTCTCTGCAGCAGCGGCCATATAATTCCTCCTCTCGGGAAGTTCACCTCAGTCTAAACTCCATCCCGGCCGGTGCGCAAGCGCTTCGATATGTCCCGGACGGGGCGCGACGCCAGTCGTCGACAGGGCACGGTATCAGAAGAGCGAGGAAGAGATCGAGTTCCTCCGAGGGACGGCTCCATTCATTGAGATGTGCGAGGCGCAGCTCACGGATGTCGGATTGAGGATCTGCAAGATCCGGGATATCGGGCCCGAGGAGAACTACATCCGCGTGGCCACCTTCATCCTGCCGAACCTGACAGCGGTCCCCGCCCCCGTCATCCTGCAGGCGATCGATCGCCAGGGGCAGGCAGCACGATCCTGACCGCGGCTAACGGCGCCAACCCTCGCCCTGGTCCGGCTCACGCTGTTCACTGCGCAGCGCGATTGGTTTGCCACCCCCGTCCAGCGGCAATCAGGTCGTTGCAGTAGTCCTGCCATCTCGTATCCGGCGGAAGCACGCCGAAGGTGGCGACAATCTCCGGGAATTGGTTCTTGGCGGGGTCACGCACGACGTTGGCCGGCTCGCGTCCTTCCTGCAGGTCGAGGATTGCCTTCCGCAGCACGCTGCGCGCTGCGACGATCGCCGCGTCGGTCGCCACCAGGTGCTCCTGGGTGCGGTCCTGGATCGCGCCCGGCGTCTCAGTCGCGCAGAGGTCCTGCGCGGCGAAGTAGATCTGAGGGATGCCGCTGAAGCTCACGCTCCGCATCAGCTCGCGGTCCTGCAGGTAGCGATTTGTCCGGTTCGGAATTGGCAGGTAGGTCGGGGGCGGTGCCAGATGATCTCGGCCGCGCCGAGCCTCGGCTGGCACCGGGGCCTCGCGATTGAAGCTGAGGATGTACTTCCAATGATGCGTGTCGTCGATCGGCACGTGCCAGTTGATGCCGCCGCCCGGGATCACGCACAGGTTTGGCAGAACAAACGTCGCCAGGCGCACGTAGTCCTGTTCCTCCCCTGTCGAGCGAATCTTCGCGTAGCGAAGCCCATATGGCATGAGCTGGGCCTCGCAGCGCTCCTGTCCGGGCGAAGGGCCGCGACCAGAGAGGAGCCCCGGTGCGGCGTACCGCTCGACGGCCCGCTGGCGCTCGGCGGGATCGAGCGCTGCCAGGTCGCGCCGAATGTAGTGCAGGAACGACGTATGCAACAGGTCGATATTCCCTTCGTTCCCCTGCAGGTAATTGCACTCGCTGTACAGCTTGGTCGCGCTCGTGTGGTCCTCCGGCATCGTGAAGATCTCATAGTTCGGGAAGAGCGGCGGCTCGCCCGGGCCAAGGTACGCGAAGATGACGCCTGCCCGCTCGACACACGGATAGGCGGGGTGCCGAATGCGCTCATGGGACGTGCTCGCTGCCTCGGGGTGGGCATCCGATGTTGGGGAGTGAATCGAGTTTCGGCCACCCGATTGGCGCCAGCGCATCGTTGGCTCACCCGGCTGCTCAAGACACCGACCCAGCCGGTCGTACAGCCAGCCGTGGTAGATACAGCGGAGCCCACCGTCCTCGACCCGTCCGTAGCTGAGGTCTGCTCCACGATGGGAGCAGTGCGCGCCGAGCAGGGCTGGCGCCCCCTGGTCATCACGGAAGAGGACAAGCTCCTCGCCCAAGAGGCGCACGGGGAGTGGAGCCGCGCCCGGTGGCAGCTCCTCGGAGAGGGCAGCCGGCTGCCAGTAACGCCGCATGAGCTCTCCACACAGGGTGCCATGCCCGGTCAGGGTGAGCAGATCACTTTCCTCTTTCGTCAGCATCATGCCTCTCCTAGTGGGTCAGTTACTGTGTTCGTGGCCATTACCCCCCTCCCCCTCGACGGGGAAGGCGGGACGCTGCGCCAGCTCGCGTCCCGGGGTGGGGGTGAGCGCTCCCACGAATGGCGATTCTGATGACAATTGACCCACTACTGGACGTCCCAGTCAAGCACGTTCCAGACTGGCGTCGAGGCGGAGGCCTTGGCTGCGGTCACGTTGCCCAGACGGTTCCCGATCAAGATGGGCTCGGTGTCATAGAACAGCCCCATCAGCGTGAGACGGTCTGTCGTGTGCTGCACGATCTGCCCCAAAACCTGCGTGCGATCCGGACGCGCGATCGTGGTGAAATAGCGATCGATCAGCGTGTCGAACTCCGGGTTCCTGTAGCGAGGGTGGTTTCGCCCCACGAAGTCGTTCTCGGGCAACGGCGTCTGGTCGCTGGTGAGACGGACGAGCAGCAAGTTTGGGTCATTGGGCTGCCGGTACAGCATGAAGCTGGGGAAGGTCTGCACGTACTCACGCTCGCGCGTTCGTTGCGCGGCCATGACGACCGGTTCGACGCCGATGCCGGCTCGCTGCCATTGATCGGCCACGGAAAGCACCGACTTCTGCTGGATATCCTGCTCGGGGCTGGTCCGCAACTCGACCGATAGGCGCTGTCCACCCGCGTCGCGGAATGCACCGTCCGTCCCCCTGACGTACCCGAGCTCTTCTATCAGCTGGGTGGCCATGCGCGGGTCGTAGTCGTAGCGGACAATGCCGGACTCCACGTCGCGGTACTCGGGCTCGTTGGGATGTAAGAACGTGTGCGCCACGGACACCAGCTCACCCTGCAGGCTGTCGGCCATCTGCTGCCGATCGATGGCGTGCATGAGCGCTCGCCGGAATTGCAGCTCGGTCACGATGCTCGGGGTCGGGTTGAGGAATTGGGGGTAGATCACAATCCAGGACGTGAAGGCGACGTCGATCTTCCCATCCCGCCACTGGTCTCGTGTCTGGATCGCCTGCTCGAGCGAGAGCCCACGGCCAAGCGTCAGGTCGACTTCGCCCGCCAGGACGTTCGCGAGCAGCGTGTTGGGGTCGGGGATAAAACGGACCTCGATCTCGTCGATCTTCGGCTGGCCCAGTACATACTCGTTGTTGCGCTGGAGTAGGACGTGGCTCCCGACGGCGAATTCCTTTACTCGGTAGGGGCCATTGCCGACAAACGCGTCGCTAAAGTACGGAGACTGGACGAAATCAGCGCCGGTGTCGAGGTAGGGTCGCTCGACGAGGTGACGAGGAAGAAGTGGCGTCTTGAAAAGTTGGTCCGCCTGGATGTAGGTCCGCTTCCATCCAACGGTGAGCGTTCCCGGGTCCGGCGCATCTACTGACTCGACGAAGCTGTAGGCGGCGTTACGGCGCATGGGGATGTCCCGATCCTGCTCCACGGTCGCCGAGAACACGGCGTCTCCTGCGGTGACCGGCGTCCCGTCGTGCCAGATGGTGCCCGGCCGAAGCTTCCAGGTCGTTTCCATACGCCCGTCCGGCAGCACGATCCATAACCCGTTCTCGATGGTCGGGACCGCCTCGGCGAGTACGGGCTGCAGCGCGCCCTTGTCGTTGGTGATCCCGAGCCCCGGGCTGACGAGCAGTTCCAGCTCACCTCCGCCCGGGACACCGACACCCCCAGCATTGAAGCGGTCGACCAGCGTTGTCACGTTGCCAACGATCGCGATCGACATGCGCTTGGTCGTCCTGAGCTGATCCGCGTCGCTGCCGGAGGGATCGACACCGACGTCGGACACCGGTCCGCCCTGCGGCACACAGCTCGCGAGCAGAAGCACACAACTCAACGCGATCAACAAGGGTCTCCTTGCGTCGCCCATCCACGCTCTCCTATTCGCCCAACTGGGACCAGCGAATCTCAACCCCATGGTTTCTCATGGGCTGTTCCACCACTCATGTATTCCATGAGTGGTGCACCCGTCCCTCCTTCGTCCAGACGACATGCTGCGGCAGGTAGCTGCCTAGGCCAGGCGTGATATTGTAAGAGAGTTTGGTTCCGGTCGCATAGGCGGATATCCGGACATGCACTCTTTGGCCGGCCAGGTCGGGCCGATGCGAACGCGGCCGGATGCGACCCCGCACGCCCGGGTATAGTATGCGGGCAACCAGCAGTATTGCGGAGGGAGATCGTGCCCAAGGAGATTGTTCACGCGGCACCCGGCGGCCCAACGCACGGCGCGGGCATGGTAGCGGGCGTCAAAGCCGGCGGGTTTCTCTACTTCTCGGCGATCCGCGGCTACGGTTCCGGTGGCCCTCGCTCCATCAGCCCCGACACCAAGGAACAAGCGCGCCAGGCGTTCGAGAACTTGAGGCTGCTGCTTGGGGGTGCCAACGCGACGCTCGATGACGTCGTCCACGTCACGCTCTATCTGCACGACCTCAAGTACCGCACCGAGTTTCACGAGGTGTGGATGGAATACTTTCCCAAGGATCCTCCCGCGCGCATCGCTTTCCAGGTGGCAGACGCGAACACCCAGCCGGGGGGCAGCGCGCACTTCGTTCTTGACGTCGTGGCGTACGCACCCTGAGCGCATTCGTGTGGCACCTCACGGCGACGCGGACTGGGTCCGGGTTCCGCGACGAACCGGAGAGTTGGCGCTAGGGCTCCAGGAAGCCGATGACGAGGCGGTTGAACTCCTCGGCCTTCTCGTACTCCACGAAGTGGCCAGTGCCGCCGCCCCAGATGTGGATGCGCACGTCGGGAATCAGCGCCAGGGCAGACAGCGCGGCCTCCCAGGGCACCATGCGGTCCTGGTGACCCCAGACGACCAGGACCGGGGCCTGGAGGCGATTGACGATCGGGAGCAGGTCGCTGTTCTTCGAGGCCGCCATCTCATGGCGACCCGCCAGATGACCGGGGATCTGCGCCGCCTGGAAGCGTGCCTCGATCATCTCCTGGGTGCACAGCTCATCCTTCGGGATGAACAGGTGCATCATCTTCTCCATGTTCTCCCGGATCGGATTTTGGGCATAGGCGCCAAGCGCCTTAATGCCCTCGGGCGGCGTCGGCGTAAAGTAGTTGGCGCCGCGGGCTAT
>WHTR01000062.1 GCA_009377635.1 Chloroflexota bacterium | reverse complement strand
CCCTTGTCGAAGTACAGCCTGCCCGATATGAGGGACTCGATCCTGGGGACACGCTCGTAACCAAGCTGCTCAAGGGGCAGCGCGAGCAGCTACTCTCCTTTCACAGGTTCCGAACGTATCGGATCATTCCAGCGCGCAGATCGTAGCCAACTCCTTGCCAGAAGCCAACGGCTGCGGGATGGTCTTCTTCCACGAGAGCCGAGTTCCGCTTTGCTCCTTTGAAACGGAGCCATTCTTCAGCGACTTGGAGCAGGGCTCGGGCCATCCCACGTCTCCGATAGTCTGGATGCACGGCCAGACGGTAGATGTTCCCGCGCCAGCCGTCAAACGTCCCGATGATCGAGCCAGCCAGTCGGCCGTCGATCCGAGCGACCAAGACCTGCGCTGCGGCAGATCGAAGGACCTTGCGGACATCATCTGACGTATCGGTGACACTCGGCGTCGCGTCCGCCAACTTCCAGAGGTCGACCAGGGCCTGGGCCTCGCTCTCTGCACAGATCCCTATCTCCCAACCAGGGTTGGTGGAACTGATCATCACGCACCTCCCTTCATCTTGGGTTCCGGACGATCCGGCATACGCCGTTCGTAGAGGGCGACGAAGTAGCTCGCGCCGCTGGCTGAGGTCACCTCTGACAGATCCACGCATTCGAAACCGGCCTGTTCATAGTAGGTCCGAAGCTTGACGTTCCCGGCCCAGCAGTCGAGTCTGAGCACGCGTATCCCCGCACGGGAAACCTCAGCTTCAGCGAGGTGCAGCAATCGGCTGCCCAAGCTCCTCCCGGCCCAGGCGCGGCGGACGGCGAGGCTCTGGACCTACAAGGCATCAGCCGCTCGGTCGCGCCATCCCTGCCGCTTGTGAGCTGTGAGGTGGAACGTCCCAATGTTAATCTGGCCGATGCGTGCGAGGTACATCTCACCATCGGCGATGAACTGGGCGAACTCGTGGGCGCGGTTCCTGAACTCGCCGGGGAACCACTGCGGGATATCGCGGCTCGCGAGCCATGTGGCGGCTTCCTCCAGGATCTCGATCACCGTATCCAGGTCCTGCTGCTCCGCTCGGCGGAGGGACAGCGCATCATCCGGCGTAGTCAACGTCCTTCTGCCTCCGGGAGTGGACGACCCACCAGGAGTTGAAACAATCGCTCAGAGTTACGGGCGCTGCCCGGCTCGACGGGTATTGACCGCTGCGGCATAGCCCTTGAGGATCGGGTGCGGGTCCGCGTATGTCGAGTGGATCTGCGGAACGAAGAAGGTTGCCACGAAGAACGGGTGATCGGGCAGCTCGACGATTCGGACTTCTCCCTCAGTGCCGAGGCCGCTGACAACGAGGCCGCCGTCTTCGAGAGCCGGTTGGAAATCGGGGTTGACGCCGTAGTTACAGAGAAATGGCTCGACGACCTCCGGTGTCCTGTACAGCTTCGCGGCGTGCGTGCCAGGGAGAACCGTCACTGTCTCTTCCTGCCCGACCAGAGAGCAGGCGAGCGGCGTGATGACCAAATGATCGCCGGTGGGATTCGTTTCTGCGTGTTCGGCGTCTCGGAACCCGAGGACATTGCGCGCGAACTCTACGATCGCGTGCTGGAACCCACCTCAGGTCCCGACCAGGGGCACGTGTCGCTCTCGCGCGTAGCGGATCGCCGCAAGGGCTCCCTCCATGCTGTGATACGGGCTGGCGGGCGCGCTCCAGATGCCGTCGTACGCGGCCAGCCGGTCCTGCGGTCGCTCTGGCAGAACGTCCGTCGTCGGGATCCATTCGAAGTCCAGACCGAGGTGGCGGACCGCCTGGCCAGTAAGGATATGAACTCGGTTGCCTGGGTCAAAGTCCCCGACGATCCCGATCAAGCCGCTCATGCCGCAATAATACCCGGAGCGCGGAGGCGCACATTGGCGGTATTGGGCCTTCGCTGTCCAACGCGATCGACTCGCGGCTGTCACTTGCGTGCTGCAAAGGAGTGCCCGGTGGCTGGCGAGTGAAGGTGGAGGCACGTGCCGACGGCCGATGAGGCGGTAGCGGGTAGATCGAGCCAGTGATCTCGGTCCTTCAGCAGTCGTGCGCATAGATGTGACCAGTCGCTGTTAACCGAGGGTTTGTCTTGCTTTAATCACGATGGGCTCGATGGCGAGGATTGAACAGGCGCCCGCGGTGTCGGCGTTATGGATGGGTGTGGGCGCAGCGAACTCAGGGCACTAGAGCAGCTGAAGCAGCGCCGTGCGTATCGGGTCCCGGTCCGGGAGGCTGGCGCGCTTCTGGTAGCCAGCCCAGAACGCGGGCCTCGTCATCCCCCTCCAGGGCTCCAGGCGGGCGAGATCCGACTCGGCAGATCCCGCCCATGCGCTGTCGAAGTCGAGGATGGCGGACAGAACCCAGCCGTCCGCGCGTCGCTCAAACAGGATGTTGCCGGGGTTCAGATCCTCGTGGGCCAGAACCGGTGACTGAGCTTCCCGCAGGCAATCGGCGTCTACGGACAGCACGTCGAGGAACGTGTGCCGGGGCTCCGCGTTGGTGAGATGACGCTCGGCCCGCGCAGCCAACGCCTCCGGGTAGGGACCATCGTCCGCGACCGCAGCATCCGGGCCCAGCTCGCCGAAGGACGGAAACGTCAGGCTGTGGATGCTCGCCACCGCCTCGCCCAGCTGGCGATATGCAGCGCGCAGCGCGTCCGACGTC
This sequence comes from Chloroflexota bacterium, assembly GCA_009377635.1. Lineage (GTDB taxonomy): Bacteria > Chloroflexota > UBA6077 > UBA6077 > SHYK01 > WHTR01. The sequence continues at coordinate 15,399 of WHTR01000062.1, read as the reverse complement.
ATACCTGTCGTGGCAGTCATCCAGTCAACCCCAGGCTCGGCTGTCATGACGAGATACCGCCATGGTGATGCGCTCGCCATTTCGTCTACCGCCAGGACCTCGCAGGTCGGTACCCTCCCGTTCGCGCGAACCAGTCGGTTGAGCGCGGCGGACCGTTCGAACGAGAATGGGCCGACGACTCCTGAAGAACAGCTGTGTGCCTCAATAGTACGGCTTCCATAACGGACTGGCCCGTTCCGTCAGGACTCGAGCCGCGGGAAGAGGGGTTCGGGGCGACCGACCCTGGTTGCCGGTGGCAGTCTGCCCCATTCGAGCCGCCGTGACCAGTCCGCCGGTTGGGACGGGGGCCCGATCTGACGCGCAATGCGTTCTGCCGTAGCCGGCAGGAATGGCCGGAGCGCCTCGCCGATGAGACGGACCGACTCGCTCAGGTGGGAGAGGACCGTGTCCAGACGTGTCGTATCGCTGTCATTGCCTCCCTCGTGGTCGGCGAGCGTCCACGGAGCCGTATCCACCACGTAGCGATTCGCCGCAGAGACGAGACCCCAGATGCTTGCGAGCGCTGCGGCGGGGTCGTAGGCATCCAGCGCCGCATGCATCCCCAGCACCGCCCGCCGAGGTACTTCCACCGTCCGCTGCACCGGCGCTTGGAGCCGGCATCCCGCAACGGGATCGTGCTGGACGGCCTCGAAGAGCCCGGTTACGAGCGGCCGAGCGAGCCCGGCGGGCTCTCCTGGTCCCTCCTCACGGGCGTCCCGCAGGCGCTGGTCTGCCAGCGGCAGTTGCGCTGACCGACAAATGATGCGACCATCCCTGACGTGACCTGGCTGCGCCTTCTCAGGGAGTGTATCGTGGCAAGGAACCTATTGGCGAGACTCGTGCTGGATGCCTGGAACGACATGGACCGTGCGCTGGAGGGCGTGACCAGCGAGGAGGCCACCCGCCAATGGGATGGCGGAAGCTCATTCGCCTTGGACGCTGGCCCATGTCACGAACACGATCGACGCGTGGATCAACGTGCGCTTTCAAGGGCGCGCGCCGCATGCGCTGATCAGTCAGGAGCGCTTCCGGATCGGTGGGACGGGCCTCGCCGAGGACTGGTCTGTGATCCAGCATGGGGTCGCTGAGGTCCGGGAAGCGGCTCGTGCCTACCTCCTCGGGCTCGACGATGGCGCGGAGCTCGTCATCCCCTACGAAGGGTCGATCCTGCACCTGAAGGAAACTGGCCTGAGTCTGCGGTACGCGCTGATCCGGATCGCGACCCACCACTACGTCCACATGGGCGAGATCGCGACCCTCCGGAGTCGCCTCGGCTATCATGTTGACCTTCCCGGCCCGCTGGAGGAATGCCTCGCCGGCCGGTACCGGTAGGGAGACAACCTGGACGTGTCAATATCGGCGAGTGGGGATGCGCCGTGCGTCTTCTGCGCGATCGTTGCGGGCACGGCGCCCGCCAGCGTTGTGTACAGCGATGAGGACGTGCTGGCGTTCCTGGACCTGGAGCAGACGAACCCGGGTCATGTGCTCGTGATTCCCAGGGCGCACTATGCCCGACTCCGTGAACTCCCGCAGGAGGTCGCCGCTCGGCTCTTTCCGGTCGCCCAGCGGATCGCAGCGGCTCTTTATCGATCGGGGCTTCGCTGTGAGGGAACCAACATCTTCGTGGCTGATGGCGAAGCCGCGGGGCAGGATGTCTTCCATCTCCACGTGCACATCCTCCCAAGATTCATGGGTGACCCCTTCGAAGACGTCGTCGGTGCCCATGCTGAGCCACCGCCAGTCACTCCGGCGCGGGAGGAGCTGGACGAACTGGCTCGCACGGTTCGCGTGGCTCTGGCATAGAGGAACTGGCCTTTCGCGCCACCCATCACTTGAGCGCTGTGCTGTGTTGGTTTGCGGCTGGCGGAGCACGGGGAGAACGCGAGATGTACTCGGCGCCGGTCGAGGACGAACTCATACGGCTCACAGAGGACTGGGCTGATGCTGTGCAGCGTCGCGACGACTGACGTCGCGGACATCCTGGGCGATGCAACGGTGCATGCCGTCGACGTCTGTCTCCCGTCCAAAGTGCATCGGGAGTTCGTCGTGGCTGCCCTCCAGGCTGGCAAGCACGTGTTCTGCGAGACGCCCTTCGCGCTCACCATCGAGGATGCGCACGCGATGATCGACGCTGCCCGGTCGGGCGGCCGGCTCCTCCTCGTGGCCCTGCTCATGCGCTCGATCGACTTCACTGTGTCCGGTCGCCAGGCCATCGCGTCCGGCGAGCTCGGCCGACCGTTGGCGGCCCATGCCTATCGGCTGGGCTCGTATCTGCGACGGGAGAGCCGGGAGTTCAAGCCGCACTACAGCGACCCCACCACGGAGCTGATGACCTTCGACTTCGACCTGCTCAATTGGTTCTTCGGCCTGCCGGACGAAGTCTACGCAGCAGGATCGGCAATGGCCGACGGAACGATCGGGCACGTGAGCGCGACACTTCGCTACCCCGATTTCATTGCGACCGTCGAGGCAAGTGGCGCGATGCCGGTCGGCTTCCCCTTCAGCGTTGGGTTTCGAGTAATCGGCGAAAAGCAGGCCCTTGAATTCACCGCCCGGTTCCCCGGCGACGCCACCGAGGCGCCCGATATCTCGGCCCTTCGCTATGAGATGGGAGCTAAGGAGATCAGCACGGAGGGCGGCGACCCGTACGAAGCCGAATGTCGCTACTTCGTCGAGTGCGTGCGGGGCAACGCCGACCCCGAGCTGCTGAGCGCCAACCGAGCCTTGGAGGCGCTCCTCCTCTCGGTGGCCACTCAGCAGTCTCTGCGGGACGGACGGCCGGTCAGGCTCAGTCGGTCCCCTGGTCGCAGTTAGCAGTGCAGCCACGAGAGACGAGGGAAGCATGGAACCACGAGTGCATCGCCAGATCGTCGTCGTCGACTACAATCCCAGTTGGCCGACCGAGTTCGAGGAAGAACAGATCCGGATCCGCTCCAGCGTGCCGTGGATCCGGGCAATCGAGCATGCCGGCAGTACGTCAGTACCTGGGCTGGCGGCCAAACCGATCATTGACATGCTGGCCGCGGTCGAGGATCTCGCAGACGCCGAATCGGGGCAGGAGAATCTCAAAGCCCTCGGCTACGAGCTCGTCCCCGATCCCACGCTTCCTGAGCGACGCTACTTCCGGCGGCTCTCGGGTGTGGTACATAGCCATCACCTCCACGTCTACGCGTGGGCCGGCTTCTCCGAGCGGCAGGAGATCCTCTTCCGTGACTACCTCCGCAGGCATCCGGAGACTGCATCCGAATACGGGGTCCTCAAACGCCGCCTTGCCGCAGACGATCCCCGGCCCGCTGTCTACACCGCGGCGAAGACCGATTTTGTACGCAACATATTGGCCCGAGCACTGCAGGAGCGCGGGCGAGTGGCGGGCTACGAGCTGCTCGAACGCGCTGCGATCGCCCTGGCGCGCCGCCAGGACCAGCTCCCGATCAGACGTTCCGTCCTCCAAGCTCAACCCCAACCCCGTTCGTTAGGTAGTAGCCGAGAGCAATGGCGAGGTTACCCGCTTCAGCCCACTTTCACCCAGGTGGCAACGGCTTCCGCGATGTTACGCTAGATCATTGGCCAGTATTGCTGTCTGGCCCAGCCCTCCACGCGGGGCAAGGTGCTGACGACGTTGACGAACCGGCAGAATTCCACCTGCTCGTCGAAATCCGCTGGCGGGCCAACCATGGCCTGGTAGGCGGCCTGCAACCGCCCGGACCACTCGGCCGTGGGCAGCTCAGCCAGACCGAACTCCCAGGCCGCCGGACCGAGCGCCGCGTCGCCGAAGTCGATGATGCCGACGAATCGCCCGGTGTCGGCATCCACAAAGCAGTTTTCCGGCCACAGGTCACGGTGGAGCAGCACAGCCCGCTCAGCGCCGCACAGCTTCTCGTCTCGGAGATATCGTCGGGTCAACGCTCGTTCGCCAGCCGCATCCACATACCCTCGCGCCGCGAGATCCTCGATACCCATGCGCCAGAGCAGCTCTATGTCGAGGAGCGGAACCGCTTGGCCCTCGCGCAGAGGCGTCACGGGTAGGCCGTGAAGCTGCGCGGCGGCGCCGGCGGTTGCTTCCACTGAGCCCACAGGCCAGGGACGCCCATAGTGCTGGAGCGATATTCCCGGCATTCGAGTCAGACAGCTGTAGACACCGATCCTTGGCTCATCGCCAACGGCGACGAGTCGCGGAGCCGGGATATTCGAGGTCTGCTCGAGGTAGCGGAGGACAGTGGCCTCACGAGTCACTTCGTCTTTAGGAGCGGCGGGACAGCGCACCTTGAGGACGAACTCGCCGTCGATTTCGAATGCGACGTGCCGCCATCCGCGCTCGGACACGGCAGTGACCCGTTGGGCATCCGGGACATGCCGTCGGGCCAGCTCCAGCGCACGAACCGAGCTGATGGGTAACCCGAGCGGCTCCGCCATCGATCAGCTTACCGCAGATAGAGGATATTGCCCGTGATGAGTCGGGCCGAATCGGACACCAGATAGACAATCACCTCGGCGACCTCTTCGGGCTGCGCCACGTACACGTGGTCGTCGCTGGCGCGAACCGCCTCTCGGACCGACTCTGTCACTCAAATAAGAATGCCGACGGGCCGAACGCGCGTTCAGCCCTGTCGAACAATCTCGCGGGAACTGCCGGATCGGCGAGGTCCGCTTCGAGAGCCTCAGCCTGGCCGCCGGCGGCCTGGATGGCTGCGACGACCTCACCCGCGTCACGAGCGCGATTGCGCCAGTACACATCGGGCACCCCAGGGTCCGGTGAGCTGGGCGTCCGCAGGAAGTTGAGAAAGACGCGGGCACCGGCCGTCGCCAGGAATCGAGCGGTTGCTGCGCCGATCCCGTGGTTCGCACCCGTAACCAGGGCGACGTGACCGTTGAGCGACGTTCGAGGAAGGAGGACTGGCGAGCTGAATGGGGACGAGAACGACATGGATCACCTCTGAAACTGGTCCCAAAGGAGAGCGACGAGCCACGACGACGGGAGGTGGCGCTTCAGAGGTTGCGCATTTCGAGCATCATCATAGCACGGCCACGGCGGCGCCGACGAACAGCACCCGGCAGTGGTGCGGGCGGTGGCGACTGGACCGGCGACATACTGTCTGCACCTACCGGTGGGCCTACAGCAAGGAGCAGAACCGCATGACTCACGACGCCTCCCTCACCAGCCGCTTGCTCGATCACCTCCGCTTCGAGCGCCGCGATGTCCATCGCCGCGTCCTCACCCTGGCCGATGACCTCACCGACGACCAGCTGTACTCGCGGCCGGGCGCGCACGCTCCGTCCATCGGCTTCCACGTGTGGCACCTGGCCCGCTGGGAAGACTACGACCGCACTGTCATGGACGGCACACCCCAGAGCTGGCACGCCCGAGACCTCGCGCGCGCCTGGGGCTTCCCTTCCGGTGGCCTCGGTGAAGCCGACACCGGCACCGAGATGGGCGACGACGCCTCCGGCCGCCTCGTCCTGCCGGGTAAAGCGGCGCTGCTCGACTACGCGCGTTCAGCCTTCGCTGCGACGGATGAGCTGCTCGAACAGCTCCCAGCTGAATCCCTGCTCCAGGTGATTGCTCTTCGGCAGCACGGCGACGATGTGGTCAGCCTTGTGTTCGCTGGCATGACCCACGACAATTGCCACCTCGGCATGATCGAAGCGGTCCGGGGTCTCCTCGGCCTCCACGGCACCGCGACCCGATAGCGGCTATGAGTGGCTGCGCCTTCAGCCGTCTGTTACGGTGAAGCAGCCTCCCGCTGAGCCCGCTCGAGGATCGACAACACGAAGGGGCGCTTGGCATCGCCATACGCCTCGCCCGGGCCCGGGAAACGCGCTTCGAGCTCGCGCTTGAGGTCTCCATATGCCTGGGCATCAGCCGGATGCGCCCGCAGCCAGTCGCGAAACAGGATGGGATCTATCCACTGTTTGCTCCCGAACTCCACAACGTGGAGGTGGAATTGCTTCGAGCCGGCTGGGCCCCGGTCGAAATAGAGTCGCCCCGGGACCAAGCGCTCGACCCACGGGACCCGCTCGTATCCGAGCGCTTCAACGAGCTGCACCCTCCCCACAGCGGCATCCAGGCGTCCGACCCCGAGCAACAGGTCGATGATGGGCTTGGCTGGCAGCCCCGGCACGGACGTACTCCCGATGTGCTCGAGCCCAATTGGAAATCCCGGCAGCGCCGACAGAATTCGCGCTCTTTCGGCTTCGAACACATGTGGCCACCTCGCATCGTGGGGAACCACGATGATATGCCCATCGCGCCATCCGCCGTGCGGCTCCACGTCAATGCAGCTCAGCTCGTCCGCGGTTCAGGCTGGATTCTACCCCCCACATCTCCCCGACAAGGCGAGTCGCGCCCATCCGCTGACCGGTGCTGTCCCCCCTGAGCTCCAGGATGGCCAGCTCCCACTTCGACGCCCGAGCATTCTCTGCACGCGTATTCGCGAACTTGTCGTACCCGCGAGCCTGCCGTTCCATGTTTACGCAGGGCGAGTACACGGTAGAATGGCGGCCATGCGCATGCGATTGGGCGAACGCCAGCCGTGAGTAGTCTCGATCCGTGGCCCACCGACGATACACGTCCTGATGCTGAGGCGTGGAACGCCGTAGCAGCGTGGTGGGACGAGCGGGTGGGAGACGAGGGGAACGAGTTCCACCGTGTGCTGGTGGGCTCGGCCACCGAGCGGCTCCTGCAGCTTCAGCCGGGAGAGCTGGTGCTGGACGTGGCCTGCGGCAACGGCCAATTCAGCCGCCGTCTCGCGGCCTTGGGAGCAAGGGTCGTCGCTTTCGACCTGAGCGAGGCGTTCATTCGTCGGGCCGGATTCCGCTCAGAGCAGTATCGCGACGCCATCGAGTACCTCGTCCTCGACGCTACGGAACGCGAGGCGCTGCGTGGTCTAGGTCGGGCCCGATTCGACGCGGCGGTCTCCTGCATGGCGCTCATGGACATCCGGGATCTCGATCCGCTCTTCGCCGCCTTGCGCGAGCTGCTCAAACCGAGAGGGCGATTCGTCTTCTCGGTGAATCACCCAGCCTTCGCGACGCCTCACGCCAAACGGCTGACGGAGTTCGATGACACAACCGGCGAGGAAGCATATAGCTGGAAGATCCGAGACTACATCACGCCGCAAGCGCATGAGGGCGTCGGCATCGTCGGCCAGCCTCGCCCGCAGACGTATTTCCACCGCCCGCTGCATCTGCTCTTGGAGTCGGCATTCCACAACGGGTTCGTGCTCGACGGCCTCGAAGAACCCGTGTACGAGCTGCCCAGTGAGACCGGCCGGCGCCCCTGGTCGCTGCTCACGGGCGTGCCGCAGGCACTGGTCTGCCGGCTGCAGTTGCGCTGACCGACAGTCATGCGGGGATCTCACGCGTCAGGTCAGGGGTCATGACGGGCACTGTGTCCAACACCTTTGTGGATCTCTCGTACGAGCACCAGCGGCGCCGCCTCCGTTCACTGGCGACGACGCTGCTAACCTCCTATGATCTGCAGGCTAGGCGGTTGAAGCTCCTCAACTACGAGGATAACGCCGTGTACCAGGTGCAGTCCCCCAACGCCAGGGTCCAGCAGTGGGCCGTGGCAAGCCTCAAGCGGCGCGTTCGGCACCTCGAGGAATACCACGGCGGACAGCTACTCGCGTTGTAGTGCGTTGCCGGCACGGCCGTCACGGCTTCCTCACTTCTCGCGGATGCTTGAGGTGAGCTGCGGGACGGGCAACTTCGTCACAGCACTCAGCGAGAGGATCGGCTGCGCGTGCTGGGGCATCGATCCATCCCAGGAGATGCCGGTCGTTGCCCGCCTTCCGTCCGCACTCTCCGAGGCGCCCGCTGGCTGGACCTCTTACGGCTTGCTGAGCCGTTAGCGCGCAAAACTTGACACGTGCTCGACAGCCGGCGACAATCGGCCGAACACTCGGGTGATTCGGGTAATGACGCGCAGGAGGTGTGGAGGGATACGGTCGTGGTGACCCTTGAAGAGAACGATGTACTTTGCCGCGTCGGTCGCGGAACCCCAGTGGGCGCGATGATGCGTCGATAGGGAGTCGAAGATTGCCAGTGAAAGAGGCTTTGCCCAATCCCTCAGACGAGCTACCGTTCTTCTATGGCTGTGAGCCGAGCCCCGATGCCCTGGTTGAGCACTTCAGCCACTTCGTAGTCGCTGTAACCGATCTCGACCGGAGCGAAGCCTGGTACCGCGATGTCGTGGGCCTCGATCTCCTCGGCCGTGACCTCACAGCCGAGCCCAAGCCGCACTCGGTCCTCGAGATGAACACCGGCCAGCTCGTGATCTTGGTGGAGCACGAGTCGATCGACGAGGTACGCCGAAGCAGCCACGGAGTGCACCACGGATTCGCCCTTACGCAGAATCAGTACCGTCGGGCGGTCGAGCGGCTTACGGCCAGCGGCATCGAGGTCGTGGCTGAGCGCGAGGAGTTCATTGCGCGTGGGCAGTACAGCATCGACGTTTACGACCCGGATGGTCATCACTATCAGATCGAGACGATGGATGAGGTCCAGGCGCACGAGCTCATCCTGCCGGGCGCCGGCGTGATTGCGTGCGGGTCGCCGGATCTGTACGAGGTGGGCGAGGTCAAGCTGTTCCGAGAGGCGAACTTCTTCCTCGTTCGGCTATCGGAAGGGTTCCTCGCCCTGAGCCGGTGGTGTACGCACATGAACGGTCTGCTGATCTATCAGAAGGAGCACTGGCGGTTCTGGTGCGGTATGCACACGGCGACCTACGACCGGCGCGGGGATCCCACGTGCTCGACCACGCGCTTCCCCGATCTCCCGGCACTGCGCCTTCATCCCATCTCCTTCAGTCCTGAAGGCCACATCCTGGTCAACACCGACGAGGTGATCGAGCGAACGGCCTTCGAGCCCGGGCAGGCAGCCCAACCACCTGCTGCCGTCAGCGCGGCAGAATGAACGCGCGGGAGGTACATCATGGCCGAAGTCGAAGGCCTCACCCACAGCGGCATCTGCGCTGCTGATCTCCCCGAGTCGGAGGCGTTCTACACAGAGCTCCTGGGAGCCCAGTTCAGCAACCGCAGCGGCCTCCATATCGACAAGGTTGTCCGGGGCCGCTCTCTGAACACCGTCGTGGTGCTCGCGGACTACCTGCTGGCGCTCATGGTACCGAAGGAGGAGATTCCGATGCCCCCCGTGGACCAAGTGGCAGGGGGCAACCCATTCCGCCATGCCTTCAGGGTCTCGCCCGAGCGGTTTCAGCAGATCGTTCCGCGTCTGCGCGAGCTGGAGATCCCGTTCGAGGGGCCGGTGCAGCATCCCGAGAGGGGGCCGCTCGGCGAGTCGGTGTACCTGAAGGACCCTGCGGGCAACTTTATCGAGATTTGCTGGCGGCGGAACCACGGCCGCGAGCACCACGCGGTTCAGCTTTCCGGCAAGCTGACGGAGCACTAATGCGGACGGGAGTGAGCCGAGGCGTGACATCCGACGCGCGCCGTTCCATTTTTCAGTGCACGACGATCGCCGGGGCGGTCGTGGAGATCGCGGATCCCGGCGCCACCCGCGCCTTCTACGAGATCGTCTTTGCCGATGCTGCGGGAAGATGGGTCGAAGAAGAGGATACGCTCACCTACCGCGCGGGCAGCCAGACAGTCGAATTCGTGCGAGCCGCCGGTCCGCGGGCGCCGGGCGTCGGACGACATATCGGGTACCACGTTCGCCGCGATCGCCTGCCGCGTCTCGTGGAGCAGTTGGCTGCCAGTGGGCATGGTGCCGACTGGTGGCGAGAGGACCGCCAATCTGAGCGAGACGTGTCCGCCTATCTCCGCGATCCCGACGGCAATTGCGTGCAGCTCGTCGCCACCGACTTCATCTCGCCGCTGGTAGAGCACGTAACGATCGAGGTCCACGATCTGGAGACCGCAGACGTCTTCTACGTGAAGGCCCTGGGTGGCACGGCAGACTACTATCATGGGCGACGCGTTCAGGACTATATGCAGGCTGCCGCCTGGGGGGAAGGGCGCGATCCCTGCGCACCATGGACGCGGCTGTGGCCGGGGCCCGGGCTCTCCACCAACCCGCGGCACACACCGAAAGCCTCGCATCCCAACCAGCAGCTCTTCGTTCGCTTCGGGCCGACGGTCCTCGGAGCCGTCCTCGCTCCAACGCATCAGCAGGAGCCGCCGGAGGAGTTGGTGACGGGCACGCCGCGCGTGCTCTTCCGCACGGCGCAGTCGCCGTCCGACATTCCAGCCCTGCTCGCAAGCCCACCGGTCTCGCTGCTGCCCGAGGACCGGATCCCGCTGGCTCATGCGCGCCGCGGGCAAAGCGTCTTTATGCGAGACCCGGGGGGAAATTTCGTCGAGATCCAGTGCGCGGCGAGCTGAGGCCATTCCAGTAAACGATTCCGGGAGGGTGCAATCAATGAAGCCGATCATCCTTGGGCTCCCCGACGGCAAGCTCCATGCAGCCCCCACTCTGGTCGCGCTGGGGCGAGGCTGCTTCAAGCGCCACGGGCTGGAGATCGAGGCCATTAATGCCGGGGCGCACACGCGCAGCATCCCGGCGATTGCCAACAACGAGGTCGACGTCAGTCCTCAGGGCCCGCTGCTCGGCTTCTGCCAGATATGGGATCCGGCGCGCCCGATGGTCATGGTGGCGGATCAGGGTTCGGTGAAACCGGGTCGCGGGGAAGGAGCCATCGTGGCACGAACCGCGCTCATAGAGAGCGGGCAGCTGCGGGACTACAGCGACCTAAAGGGCAGGCGCGTCGGCCTGAGCGCGATCCGCGGTGATCACGACTGGCTGACGCTCAGCGCGGCGCTGCGGAAAGGCGGCCTCACCCTGGACGACGTTGAGATCGTGATCTGCGACTTTGGCGAGCAGCGCCACCGCGCGCTTGCCGACGGCGAGATCGACGTCGCCACGGTCGGCCGCCTCGGAAGTCAGAGACGTGGGCGCGACGACCGCGCATTTGTCATCTGGAGGCGTGAGCACGAGTTCCGCGAGCGGCAGGAGCGCGCCATCACGTTCAGCCACCGTTTCTGGACCGAGCGGCCGGACGAAGGCTACCGTTTCGTCCGGGCCTATCTCGAGGGGCTGCGCGACTACTACAACGCCTTTGAGCGAGGCCTTGAGCGGGACGAGATCGTGCGCGTGCTCGCCGGACAAGCGGGGGAGCCACTGGAGGCCGTCGCCACGGAGATGGTACCGACGGCGGTGGATCCAAATGGTCGCCTCAACGACAGGGCGATCGCATCAGATATCGCGTGGTTCCGGGAGCAAGGGCTGCTCGACCACGCGGTCCCAATAGACCGCCTCATCGACTACCGTTACCTGGATGCGGCCCTCGCAATGCCGTGATGCGCGTGAGCCCCCGCGCCTTCACCCGCTATTCGAGACGCACGTTTCTTGAGAAGTCATAGTGGGCCGACGTGTCTGACGCGAACGTCGAGCGGACGCGGTCTCCTGAGTACGCCCCGCTATGGACCCGGGCGAGGAAGCCCGTCAGCAGATCCCAGGCTGCCTGGGCCTGTGGCGGGCGATAGCGGCCCGGCATGGTGTCGTTAAGCCACCCGTGAGGGGCGTCAGAGAATATCTCGATGTGATACGAGCGGCACGCCTGCTCCAAGCTTGCTCGAAACCGGCGGACGTCCTCGAGGGAGATGAGATGGTCGAGCTCGCCGAACACGCCGAGGACAGGAGCGCTCGATTGGGCGATAAGCGCATCGAGCGGTTCGGGCTGCAGGTCAGACGTGGCCCACTCCCTGGCCTGGGCCGCCCCATAGAGGACGATACAGCCAGCGAGGTCCGGGCGTTCGGCTGCGAGCACAAGCGGAAAGCGGCCAGTGGCACACACCCCCATCGCCGTCAGGCGGCCGAGATCAGCCGCGGGGTTGCCAGCCAGTACGTCGAGGGCAGATGAGAGGTCCCCGCAGACCTGGCGATCGGGCAGGGCCAACTGAATCTCTCCCCGCGCCAACGCTTCCTGGCGCGGCTCCCGCCAGTACAGGTTCGGTGCCAGGCAGACGGAGCCCGCGGATGCGAATCGGACCGCCAGGTCCCGGGTGTGCTGCACCAGCCCATAACGCTCATGCAAGAGCAGTACCACGGGGTGTGGGCCAGCGCGCTTCGGGAGGGCGACGAAGGCGTCCATGCCGTTCGGGAAGCGAGTTTCTGAGTGCTCAACCGAATGTCGAACGACCTTGTCCATCATGGCTCACCTCCCTGGCTGCGCATCTCCTCTCAGGGAAGAACCATCCCCCCATTCACGTGCAGCGTCTGGCCGGTCATGTAGGCGCTGGCCGGGCTTGCGAGGAAGGCAACTCCCTCGGCGATATCGGCTGGGTCGCCTGCACGACCCATCGGGATCTCTCGCTCCGAAGCGGCCCAGGACTCGGGAGTGTAGTTGCGCATCACGCGCGCCGTAGCGGTGCGGCCCGGCGCGATGGTATTGACTCGAATTCCGTGGGGCGCCAGCTCGTGGGCGAGCGATTTGCTAAAGCCAATAACCCCGGCTTTCGACGCGGCATAGGCGGTACGGGTAGCACCGCCAGTGATCCCATAGTTGGAAGATGTATTGATCATGCTGCCGCTGCTCTGCCGCTTCATGGTCGGGATCGCGGCCTGGCAGCACAGGAACGTGCCCTTGAGATTAACGGCTATGACAGCGAGCCATTCCGACAGTGGGAAGTCTTGAATCAGGTGGGCGTACATGGTCCCTCCGGCCAAATTGACGAGAAGATCGATCCGACCGTAGTTCGAAACGACGTTGTCGAAGGCTTCACGCACCTGAGCGCGGTTCGACACGTCAGCTACCCAGAGCTTGCTGGCGCGGCCTTTTGCGGCGAGCACGGATAGCGTCTCCGTGCCCGCGCTCTCATTCTGATCGAGCAGCAATGGGAGAAAACCGTCGTCGCACAGCCGGGATGCAACAGCTCGGCCGATGCCGCCCCCGCCCCCGCCAACTACGGCGATCTTCTCCATCGCGTTTACCATTCCCGCGTCTCCGCCGTCGCCTACCACATGATCGAGCCGCCGTTCACGAGCACCGTCTGCCCGGTAATGTGGCGGGCGGGGTCGCTGGCGAGAAAGAGCGCCGGGCCAACCAAGTCGTCGGGCTGCCCTATGCGCCCCAGTGGGATCTTCGCTCCACGCGCATAAATCTCCTCGTCAGTCAGGTCATGCCCACGTGGCTGCGCGGTGTCCGTTAGCCCTGGACAAAGCACGTTTGCGGTGATTCCGTGCGGGGCGAGCTCGAGCGCGAGCGACTTGGTAAACCCGATGATCCCCGATTTCGAGGCGGCGTAGTGGGCTCCGTGTACCGCGCCTTCGAAAGCTCTACCGGAGGCAAGACTGATGATTCGCCCACCGCCTTGAGTGAGCATGTGGGGCACGACCGCACGAGAGCACAGAAAGACTCCGACCAGGTTCGTGGCAATCACCCGGTCCCACTCGTCCTCCGCCATCGTCTCGATTGGCGAGAGCGGGAAGATACCCGCATTGTTGACCAGAACATCGATTCGGCCGAACTCGCGGATCGCGGTCTCGACCGTATTGGTCACCGCCTTCTCATCGGAAACATCGGTCGGGACGCCGATTGCGCGCTCGGCTTCCTGCACGATCTCCTGCTCGACCCGGCGGGCACGTGCTGCGTCGAGCTCCGCGACGACAAGGGCGGCGCCTTCCGTTGCGAACCCGCGGGCGAGCGCACGGCCAATCCCCTGGCCGGCGCCCGTCACAATGGCGACGCGGCCCTCGAATCGTCTCACTCAGCCGTGGCCAAGAGGACGCGGTCAGCAGGAAGCTCGACGTCCAAAGGCTGCCAGGAATCTCCGCGATCACGTGTCACCATGATCACTCCCTGCCCGCCACCGCCCGCGGCGTGGCCTCGGGAGACGTTGCCAAGGCCAGCGAACACTGCGTCTTCATCGTGCGGGTGGTGGGCCAAGGCCCAGACCATCGGCTCGAGACAATCGGGAATACCCTCGCCGACGCGATGCCACGACTGCGCGCAATCATGGCTGCGGAAGACCGCCGACTGAGCCAGACCGGGCCGGTCCCAATACCCAGGAGACTGGTCGGCGGTCGCGATGAGCATGGTGGGATTCTCGCCTTGCCGCTTTGGAGGGAGGAATAGGAAGTCGTGGAAGTAGTCGCGGGTAAATCCGTTCTCGGCTCGCGTCCAGCCGCTGGCTGGCTCGTCGGTCGCAAAGAAGCCGCGAGCAGTCGCCACGTAGTAGCGATCGAAGTGGTGGGGCAGACTCGAGATGACGTGGATATCACGGTACTCGATTCCCTCGGTGACGTCCTCCCAGGTCGTGCCCCGGTCATAGCTGCGGACGATGCCGCCATGCTCCAGACACAGATATATGACGTTCGGATCATCGGGGTGAATGAAGATATTCCGAACGTGGCCTTGGTGCGGTGGGCGGGGGAACCACCAGTGTTTGCGGACGTCTTCGGGCATCTCCTGGAGGCTCGACAGCTCTCCCCAGGTCGTGCCGCGATCCTCGCTGCGGTATAGATGAACAGGCTCGGTGCCGGTATACACGACGTTCTCGTCGGTGGGGTCAATCGCTACTGAGCGGATGTCGCCCTCGAGCACCTTGTCCCAGTGCACACCGCCATCCTGCGTCCGATACAGACCTTCGTGGGTCAGCCCGACGAATACCCGCTCTGGATGGGTCAGGGCCCCGGCTATCGAGTCGATAATCCCGTCCCGGAACGCTACACTTGCTTCCTGCCAATGGGCGCCATCCGACCGGAAGACGAAGAGCCCCTCCTGGGTTCCCGCGTAGAGTTGTACCCCTTGATCCATGATATACACCCCCCTTGATCACGTGGGGCATAGTAACCCGCGCCTCATGATACGTCAATCGGTCGAATTCCTGGAGTTGCCCCGATCTGGTGGACAGGTGAGCACTCGGCACGTGTCGTTCCGGCTCTCACCTCCTCACCATCACTATGTGTGGCGATGCGTGTTCAGCCGGCCGGCCGGTGAGGAGGTCGGCCTGCACGGTCCACGTTGACGAGCGACGGGCGGACGACTACTATGGTGCCAGCCGGGATGACCTGAATGGAGGCACGCGAATGGCTCAGGCGCCTGTGGACGCGCCACTTTCGCTCTCGCTCGCGGAGCGCGATCGACGCTGGAATGCCTTGCGCGACGAGATGCGGGCTGATGGCGTCGATATCCTCGTCGCCACCGGCAACACCGGACGCTACAACCACCACACGGCAGATGCCCGCTACATCACCCAGATCGGCGGACAGGACATTGACCCACATGCCATCCTGCCGCTGGAGGGCGAGGTCACCGCGATCGCCCGCGGCCCCGCCGAATGGGTGCAGGACGTGCGGGAGTACAACCGCGACGCAGCGGATGGTATCGCTGATCGCCTCAAG
>WHTR01000061.1:5531-18220 GCA_009377635.1 Chloroflexota bacterium | reverse complement strand
TCCTTCGTCGCTGCGCTCCTCAGGATGACGGGGCTTTGCGGCCGGGGTTCTAGGTGCGACCATCGCAGACAACCTCTCACTGTTGGTCGCGGTGATGTCGCTGTCCTTCATCGGCGCACTCATCCTGGGTCTTAGGTGGCCATCCTCGAACGACGAGCCCCCGTGTGGCCCCTGCCAGACCGCCAATAGCCCACGCGGGAGCAGCCAGCCCATCTGGCCTGACCCCACCTCGTTGCGGCACACTTGGCCCGGGCCGTCGGACCACGGACTCTCAGTGTCACCCCTTCGCCATGGCACTCCTCAGGCTGCTGGGGTTGGTGCGTCCGCTGCTCCGGATTCAGTGAGCTGATCTCCACACGAAGGGGGGAGCTTGACCGAGAAGCAGCCTGGAGCACCCCTCAAGCTCGGAGCGCACACGGCCGAGCGAGGCGTGTACGGCCGCCGGGCCCCGTGGGGCCCTGTGCCGCTTGTTCTCCCGGTTCTGGCGCTCATCGCAGTGGCCTTGGTAGGGGTCGCCGGTTGCTCTCGGGCGGGAGACAGCGCGCCTCTGTTCCCCTTGCCTTTCGGAAGTGCGGCGGAGTCGGGCCCCGGCGAGCCGGCGCCCCCCTTCAAGGTGACGGGACTGGAGGGTGAGCCGATCACCGATGCCGACCTCCGTGCGGGGGGCAAGCCCTACATACTGTACTTCTACGCTACCTGGTGAGGCACCTGTCGAGCCGAGTTTCGGCTCCTGAAAGAGCTGTATCCCACTTACGCTGACCGAGTGGGCTTCCTGGCCATCAGCATCGATCCCACGGAAGGCCCCGAGGTGCTCCGACGTTACCAGAGAGAGCAAGGCTATCCATGGACGACAGCCCTGGGTAATCGGGAGACTCTGCAATCGTACAGGGTCATCTCGACGGCGACGAAAGTCGCCGTGGACAGCCACGGTGTTGTGTTTTGGCGCAAGGGATATGGTGTTGGATCCACTGAGGAGTGGGCCGCGCTTTTGAAGACACTCGCTGGTTCGTGACTTGGATCGCTGTGTCGGACCCGACCACGGGCCCCGGGTATGGCGGGCTGCCGCCCGCTCCGGCCGCGAGCACGACCGCGGTGACCGTGCGGCGGCCCAGGCAGTGCACCCACCCGGCCACCAGCACGGCGAAGTTGGCGGAGGTGGGAGCGTGAAAGCAGGGCGCGAAGGCGGTGAGGAGCGCGAGGAAGGGGCCCGGTATGATGAGGGTGGGCATGGCATCCCCCGGGGGTATCCTGGTGTCTGACTGTCACGGGATGCCCCGGGGCCCCATGCCCGTCAATGCTTCACCCAGTTGCTCCTCATCCCCAATCGCCAAAAATAGCGGAAGTCGAGTCTAGGCTCGAGCGGACGATCTAGGGCCGGCGCAAGTTGGGGCGGTCGAACACCGCCGGATTGATGATGCGCGTGGGGTCACCGGCCAGCCACGTCAGGATGTTCTCGATGGCGTGCGTGAACATCACGGTATACGCCTCTTGCGTGACGTAGCCCAGGTGCGGCGTGATGACCGTGTTCGGCAGCCGCCGGAGAGGATGGTCCGGAGGCAGCGGCTCAACGTCGAACACGTCGAGGCCCGCGCCCGAGATCTTCCGCTCCGACAGCGCCGCAACGAGCGCCGCCTCGTTCACGATCGGGCCCCGCGACGTGTTGATCAGATAGGCAGTCGGCTTCATGAGCCCCAGCTCGCTCGCGCCGATCATGTCGCGGCTCCGGTCGCTCAGCACGTAGTGGATCGAGATGATGTCAGACTCGCGGAAGAGCTGCTCCTTCGTGGCGTAGCCCACACTCTCTGTCTCGGCCTTCGCGCGAGTCAGGTTCTGGCTCCAGGCGATGACCTTCATCTGGAAGGCCAGCCCGACGCGCGCCACGGCCGTCCCGAGGCGCCCGAGGCCCACGATGCCGAGGGTCTTGCCGTACAAGCCCTCGCCGAGGCTCAGCTGCCAGCCTCCCGCCCGCACCGCCGCGTCCTCCCGCGGGATGCGCCGCACGAGCGAGAGAATCAGGCCCCAGGTCAGCTCGGCCGTCACTGGGCCCGGCCCCATCGACGTACCTGCCACGGGAATCCCCAGCTCAGTCGCAGCGGCGAAGTCGTAGGAGGCGTTGCCCATGCCCGTCGTCATCAGCAGCTTGAGGTTCGGCAAGCGTTCGAGCAAGGAGCGGCGAAACGGCGTACGCTCTCGCATCCCGACGACGACGTCGAAACCCTGCAGGCGCTGGACGAGGGCGTCCTCGTCGAAAAGGTGGTCCTTGAACGCGGTGACCTGAGCGCCGTCCCCCAATCGGGACCAATCCGCTCTGCTCAGCGCCCGCTGCTGGTAGTCGTCGAGGACGGCTACGCGTATCGAGTTTGCAGCCACTGCCGTCTGACCTCCCGCTACAGGTCGATTCTATCGGCTCGACGGCACGCGGTGCATCAAGCGGCTCGTTCGCGGCCGTCTCGCTGGCGATCCCGGAGGCGGCTCTTGAGCTCCGTTTCCAGCCATTTCTTTACGACTGCCAGCTCCACCGACAGCACCGGGTCGTCGGCGTATTCGGCCTGGGCATCCAATACCTTTCCGTCACCAAACCGTTAACGGCAGTGGAAGGGATAAAATGTCCCGCCAGGTGTCAGCGTTCGATCTCAGCGGCGAGGTGAGAGGAATGCCGTTCTTCAGACAGCGAAGCGTGCGCATCCATTACGAGGAGGGTGGGTCGCCCTCGGGCTACCCGCTTCTGCTCCTCGCACCCGGCGGCCTGAATTCGGCGCTGGAGAACTGGAGCAGGATGGCCGCCTTCAATCCCCTGGAGGTATTCAAACAGGACTTCCGTATGATCGTGATGGACCAGCGGAATGCGAATACCGGCACATCCACCGGGCCCGTCGAGACGGATGACCCGTGGAACATGTTCCTCACCGATCAGCTGAACCTGCTGGACTACCTTGGCGTCCGCGGCTTCTTCGCGCTGGGCTTCTGTATCGGGTGCTCGTATGCCCTCGGCCTCGCCCAGAAGGCGCCGGACCGGCTCACGGCCGCGGTGCTGTGCCAGCCGATCGGCCACCGGCCGGAGGATCCGGACGTGATGTTCGAGTCAGGCCTCAGCTGGGGCAAGGAGCTGACCGCCAGGCGCTCGGACGTCGACATGGCGACGGTGGAAATCCTCCTGCACAACATGTACCGCTCGCCTGCCGACTTCGTCTACAGCGTCTCACGCGACTTCGTGCGGTCGTGTCAGACGCCGCTGCTCGTACTGCCGGGCAACGATCGACCCCATCCCCACGACGTCGGCGTCGCGGTCGCGGACCTGGCGCCAAAGTCCGAGCGTATGGACCCGTGGAAAGACGCGGACCTGATTCCGCAAACCGTGGAGGGAGTCCGTGACTTCTTCAAGAAGCACACACCCGCGGGGGCGTTGCGCTAGGCGTCTCACCTCTCTTGCGGCAGCGGGAAGCTGCGTGAGGATTTGCGTGGTTCTGCCGGTTGCCGACGAGGAATATACTGTCCTTGCATCACATCACATCGTCTGGATGAGGGAGGAGCCATGTCATCGGAGGACCAGCGACCCGGAACCATTTACTGGATCGATCACGTTGCTATGCCCAGCAATGACCTCAGTCGTTGGATCAGATTCCAGATCGACGTGCTCGGCGCGAAGCTCGAGCGGATCAACGGGCTGACCACGGAGGCGCGCCAGCGAGGTGGCCAGGGGGGCATCGCCGCATTCTGCCGCACGCCGTACTCGATGGTCGATGGGTTCCTGGCGTTGGAGCAGCTACCGGCGGCCGCGGGGCCTGGCGGCGGCCTGCCGCGCTTCGGCTACTTCATTCGGCAGGAGGACATCGAGGAGCATCTGCGCCGCCTCGATGAGCAGAATGTGCCCCACACTGGCCCGATTCGTACCTCGGATGAGGGCCAGGAGGGGACGGCGATCCGTTTCGTCGACCCCGACGGAAACCAGATCGAGTTCTGGGCGCCCACTCACCTGCCGGTGGGTGCGATGGCGGGCGCAACCCCCGCGAAAGTGGGGCGGATCAGCCACGCCGTCTACGAGTCGCGCGACCTCGACCGCACGGTCGACTTCTTCGACCGCTTCGCTTCACTCAATCCGATTGTCAGCTCGGATGTCCCGAAGGAGATCCTGGCCATGCCGCTCGCTGGCGGCGGCCGCATCGTCTACCACCAGGTGGAGGGGCTCGGGGAATGGACCCTGGCGCGCTCTTCCGGCGGGCCCCACGCGGCGCTAACCGTTCGGGACGAGGACTTCTGGGGCAACTACAAGCGGATGTGGGCGACGCTGCCGGAGGGCGAGCGGCCAGACGGCCCCACGCCGCCGGCCAACATGCGCGCGCTGCCCGCTCGGACCGTGCTGCACGGCAGTGGCGGCGGGCGCCGCTGGTTCAAGATGTATGGGCGCGGCGACGACTTCTATGACTGGGACGCCAACGCCTTCCATTTCATCGGCAGCGTCGGCATCGATCAGTCGCCGGAGCTCACGTACCGGGCCCACTCGATGGACTGGCATTCGGAGCAGGTGGCGAAGGACGCCAACGGGCGGCCGATCGTGTAGGGGCTTGTCCTCGTGGGCTACGCAACCCTGGCAGCGTGTATGATGGGCGTGGTCGGCCGTGCAGGCCAGGGGAGGAAGCGAAGCGATGCTTACGAAAGAGGTCAACGAGCGTCTCACCCAGACCGGCCCCGAAACGCCAGGCGGGAAGCTGCTCAGGATGTACTGGCATGCCATCGCGGCGGCCGAGGATCTCGCGAAGGAGCCGGTCCAGCCCGTCCGGTTGCTGAGCGAGAACCTGACGCTGTTCCGCGACCTCAAGGGCAACCTGGGCCTCATCGGCGAGCGCTGCGCCCACCGCGCGATCTCCCTCGCCTACGGCATCCCGCAGGAGAACGGCCTGCGCTGCGCCTACCATGGCTGGACCTACGACACCGAGGGCCATGTCGTCGACATGCCCTTTGAACCGGCGTGTCTGCCGCTGAAGATCAAGGCCTATTCGGTCCAGGAGATGGGCGGCTTGATCTGGGCCTACCTGGGTCCCGATCCCGCGCCGCTGCTTCCGAGATTCGAAGGCTATGCCCGCGAGGACATCAACCGCGGTGTCCTCATCAAGCCGCTGCCCTGCAACTGGCTGCAGTGCATGGACAACTCGATGGACCCGGTCCACTTTGAGCATTTGCACGGGCATTACGGCAACTATTTCAACCGCAAGCATGGCAAGCCGGAGGCCATGCTGACGCCGCCGCACCTGAAGATCGACTTCGATGTGTTCGAGTACGGCATCTACAAGCGGCGCCTCATCGAGGGCGAGACCGAGGACTGCGACGACTGGACGATCGGCCACCCCATCCTCTTTCCGAATACCCTCGTGGTCGTCGGCGGCGCCTGGGGCGGCAGCTACCAGATCCGGACGCCGACCGACGACACCCACACGCTGCACTTCCTCTACCAGTTCCGCTACATCAAGGACGGCGAGGAGAAGAAGCCCTTCAACGTGCGCCACGACGAAGTGCGGTGGGACCAGTTCGGCCTGGCGATCGGCGACGGCGTCATCCCCCAGGACGAGATGGCGTGGATCGGCCAGGGCCCGATCAGCGCTCGCACCCAGGAGCACCTGGTTACGTCAGATAAGGGCGTGATCCTCTACCACAATCTCATCCTGGAGAACATCGCGAAGGTCGAGCGCGGCGAGGATCCGATGGGGATCGTTCGCGATCCCGACATCAATGAGCCCTACATCCCGATCCGCCACGAGGGCGTGGCGCGTGAAGGCTTTGCGCGCGTTGACCGCCAGCGTGGCAGCCGGCTCGCCGGCGCGGGCACGGCGACGGAGTGGAATCGCTAGGTCGAGATGCGTCAGCTCGCCCGGAGTCGCTTCCTAGTTGTGGCGAGCCAGTCCGCATCCCGCGGCAACACGATGCTCCCCGACCGCACGCGGTAGACCTCTCACTATCATAGGTCGCAAATCGTCGCCCTCGGCTCTCCGCATCGTGCTCAGAATTGCGGGTCGCTGGGCTACGATTCGGCGGAGGTGCGCATGAGCGACGGACAACCGGGCGCGCGCGAGGTCGCGACGCTCGCCGGCGGCTGCTTCTGGTGCCTCGAGGCTGTCTACGACCTGCTGAAGGGCGTCGAAGACGTCACGTCCGGGTACGCTGGTGGGACGAAAGAGAACCCGACCTACGAGCAGGTGTGCTCCGGGATGACGGGCCATGCCGAGGTAGTCCAGATCACGTTCGATCCGAGCGTCATCTCATTCAGGGATCTGATGGACGTGTTCTTCACGATCCACGACCCGACGACGCTGAACCAGCAAGGCCACGACGTGGGGACCCAGTACCGGTCGGCCATCTTCTACCACTCGCCCGAGCAACAAGCCATCGCCGAAGGGACGATCAAGGAGCTCGACGACGAGAAGCTCTGGGCGGATCCGATCGTCACCCAGGTCGAGCCGTTCCTGGTCTTCTACCCGGCGGAGGACTACCACCAGAACTACTTCGTGAACAACCCGAACCAGGCGTACTGCCGCGCCATCGTGGCCCCGAAAGTGGCGAAGGCGCGCAGCCACTTCATTCAAAAACTGAAGGCTCGGTAGGACCGACAGCCAAGGCAATTCGAACGCTGCGCCTTTCCGGCTTGAGCTTGAGTGGCACGTCGCTGATTTGACCGGGCACTGGTCCGAGTGCACAATGCCGGCAACACCCGATGAGGAGAGACTGCCGTGACCGAGACCGTTGCGCGGACCGCCGCTTCAGCCGACATCTCCCCCGAGGAACGCGACCTGCGCGTTCAGCTCGCGGCCTGCTACCGCATCGCCGACATGTATGGATTGAGCGAGCTGCTCAGCACCCACATCACGCTGCGGATATCCGGTACGGACACGTACCTGATCAAGCCCCAGTCGCTGCTGTTTGACGAAGTCACGGCCTCGAGCCTGGTGAAGGTCGACCTGGGCGGGCACGTCGTCAGCGACAATGGCTACCAGCCGAACCGCGCGGGCGTCGCGATCCACGGCACCATCCTGAGGGCCCGACCGGATGTCAACAGCGTGCTCCACGGACACACGCCGTACGCGACGGCGCTCTCGTCGACTGAGAGTGGGCTCCTGCCATTGACGCAGGCGGCGCTGCGGTTTAGCAACCGGGTGGCGTACCACAACTACGGCCGGGCGGCGACCGACCCGGTCGAATGTGACCTGCTGGCCGAGGACATGGCCGACAAGAGCGTGATGCTTATGCGCAACCATGGGTTGCTGACCACTGGCCAGACCGTCGCCGAGGCCTTCGTCGCGGCCTTCTACCTGGAGAAGGCATGCCAGTTCCAGCTTCTCGCGCAAATGTCCGGGCAACGGCTCATCTTCCCGAGCGAGGAGCTGCAGACGGGAGCCGGCCGCCTCGTCGGTGGCGACGAGGTCGCCTGGCCGGCGCTGGTCCGCAAGCTGGACCGCCAGGACCCGTCGTACCGCGACTAATATCGGAATCAGGCCTTGTAGCCGCCCAGCAGGGTCATCCCCAGCCGCTTCCAGAAGCAGTCAACCGACGTGAAGCCGGCATTGCGCAGCAGGTCCATATGCTCGTCGAGCTTCTCGTAGTAGTGGCCGGGTAGGCCGCCGCCGCGGTAGGCGCTCTCACCGGTTCGCGGCTGCCCGCGAATGACGCGTCCCGCCTCGCGGTACCGCTGGCGAAGGACGTCGTCTGGCGGCGCGACGCTGTCGAGGTTGAAGACGCCGCCGCCCGGCTTCAGCGACTGGTAGAGCTCCCGGTACAACCGCTGCTTCTTGTCGGTGGGGAGATGGTGGATGGCGCGCGATGAGACGGCGACGTCAAACGGTCCTCCCAGGTCCGGAGGCAGCGTCCCGTCGACGAAGTCGCCGAGGACGTAGCGGAAGCGGTCGCCGAAGCGCGCCATGCGCTCGCCGGCGATCTCCATCATGGGCTCGGACACATCGAGGCCCACCGCGGTGGCATTGGGAAACGCGTCCAGAACGAGCGCGGCGACCGCGCCCTGACCGGTGCCTACGTCGAGCACGTGCAAGGCCTGGTCGCTGTCGAACGGCAGCAGCCCGATCATGATCTTAAAGCCGTCCTCGCGCTGGTTGGCGTCGCGGTCCGTCCGCTCGACGTACTCGCGCGCAAGCTCGGGCTCGTTCCAGGCGTGGCCGTACCGCTCGAGGTAGTCCTGCCCGGTCAACCGCTGCACCATTATCTTCCCCCATTCTGCCCACCCACCTGCCGACTTGTCTGGGGGCGAAGCCTCCAGCCTCCTTGGGCCGAGGTGGCATACGCCGCCTTCACCCCCGGGTCCTTTGGGGCCAGCGTGCGGGCACAGAGCCCAAGGGTATCGTGGACGGCTCTGGCTTGCAATGCTCGCTGGCCGACGGCGGCCGCGCACGCTATTCTGGGCGGGCGGAACGCTGAGGAGCGATCGACATAAGGCAGCGAGTGACGGTAACCAGCCCGCGATCAGGGTCGGCATCCTCGCAACGACGCGATCCTCCGTGGCGCCGTGGTGAGGTTCGCGCCCTAAACCTCGACGCGCGTGTAGACTCGCAGCGGGTTCGTGTTGAAGATCTTGATCTTGTCTTCCGTGCTCAGGTCCGGCAGCCGATCGATGAGATCGACCACGTCGGTGCGGAGCGCTGCTCCGATCTCCGTCCCAAACACGGCCGCGTCGACGCCCTTGTGCGCGACCATCGTCCGCATGAAGTCGAAGTCGTAGACGCACGTGTCGAAGAACAGGTTGTCCCTGAACCGTTCCTGGATCTCCCTCCGCGCCGGGTGTCCGTCGCGGATGTCCGAGTCGACGTGCCGGCTGAGCGCTCCGCCGCCGTGGCAGATCACCACCTTCAAGCGGGGGAAGTCCTTGAATACATCGGTGGCGATGTAGAGCAGCGTCGCGAGGTATTCTTCCCACACGTTGTTGATCTGGTAGTTGTGGGGGATGGCCCGCACCCGCGGATCCTTGCTGACGGAGGGGTGGAGGAGCAGCGGCGCGTCGAGCTCCTGGGCCTTCTCGTAGAGCGGGTACCAGTACCGGTCGTCCACGCCTGGGGTGTCGCGTTCGCCGCTCGGGTCGGGGTTGATGAGGACGCCGACGTGCCCGAGCTCCTTCACGCAGCGGTCGAACTCGTCGAGGCACGCGCTGGTGTCGGCTTTGCTGTTCTGGGGCAGCTGCCCGACCGCGCCGAAGCGATCCGGGTGGAGCCGCGTGCTCTGTGCCAGCACGTCGTTCGTGACCGTCGCCCACTGCCCTTGAATGTGCGGCGACTCCCACTGGAACATGGCGACGGGCCTCGGGCTCAGTAGCTGGAAGTCGATGTTGCGCGTGTCCAGCGCGTCGAGGTGCGGGCCGAGCGCGCGATCGAGCTCCTCGTCCGACATCTCGAAACGGTTGCGCGGGCTCCGAATGGTCATGAGGTTCATCGCGAAGCCGCGGAACTTGGCAGGGGTTGTCATGTGGCCGTGCACGTCGATAACCTTCTGTCCCTGATACATGGTGCTCTCCTCGCTTGCGCAATACTTTGGCTTACACGGGACGGTCGGGTCGGCCGTGAGATGCGCCGTGGGCGCGCTGGAGGAGTGTATACCACAGGCCAGCAACAACGGTGACCGTGCGATAATAGGCGAGCCGACTACGGTCCCAAGCCAGTCGAAGACGCTATGCAAGTAGAAGAAGAACTGGACCGCTTTCAAGCAGACATGGCCTACTTCGATGGGCACCGAGAGGAGATGCTCAAGAAGTACCTCGAGCAGTGGGTCGCCATATACAACCATGCGGTGGTTGGCGCTGCGAAGGCACTCCCGAGCCTGGTCGCGCAACTTGAGCAAAAAGGTCTTCGGGGGAAAGCGTTTGTGGACTACGTGACCGAGCGCGAGGATCTGCTCATCTTATGATTCGAGGGGTGCTACGGCGGGATGGGGCTCGCCGCCGCCCCTTCGTCTCCGCGCTGCTCACCATTCCCTCGCTTCACCTCTCGGCGGACACCGCTCTCCAAGCTCTCCTGCGCCGCCTGGGTGACGGAGAAGGCGGTCATCCCGGGTCTGCCCACGCTCGATGACGACCGCTGCTACCGGGCCATGGACTGGCTGCTCGCGGTCGAGCCCGAGCTCGCCGAGCAGGTGTACTGGTCGGTGGCGAACCTGCTCAACCTGGAGATCGATCTGCTCTTCTTCGACACGACCTCCACCTACTTCGAGACCGATGAGCCAGACCCGTCGAGCGAGGCAGCCCCCAAGGGCTTCCGGACCTACGGTCACTCGAAGAACCATCGGCCCGACCTGCCGCAGATCGTTATCGGCCTCGCCGTGACCCGGGAGGGAATCCCCATCCGGGTCTGGACCTTCCCCGGCAACGCCTCCGATCAGGAGCTCATCCGCCAGGTCAAGGAGTACCTGCGGGCCTGGAAACTCGGGCGGGTCGTGTGGGTTGCCGACCGCGGATTCAGCTCGGCCACCAACCGCCGCTACCTGCAGCGCGCGGGCGGCCACTACATCGTGGGCGAGAAGCTCCGGGGCAACGCCAAAGAGGCGCAGGCCGCCCTCGCCCGGCCGGGCCGCTATCATGCCGTCGCCGACAACCTAGAGGTCAAAGAGGTCGTCCTCGACGATGGGACGATGCGCGACCGGTTCATTGTCTGCCGCAACCCCGACGAGGCGGCGCGCGACGCTGTCATCCGCAACCGGCTCCTCGAGCAGCTGGAAGGCGCGATCGCGGGCTCCGATGAGCGCTCACCGGCCGAGCGCGCCTCACTCGCCTGCCGCCTGCGCGAGCGGCCCGCCTACCGTCCATTCCTGCGGGTCACGGGCACTGGCCTCCTGCAGATCGACCGGGCGGCGGTGGCTGCCGAGGCCCGCCTCGACGGCAAGTTCCTCCTGCGGACGTCCGATCCCACGCTCTCTGCCGAGGACGTCGCGCTCGGCTACAAGCAGCTGCTCGAGGTCGAAGGGGCTTGGCGCGACATGAAGACGACGCTCGAGCTGCGCCCAGTCTACCATCGTAAGGAGGCGCGCATCCGCGCGCACGTCCTCCTCTGCTGGCTCGCCCTGCTCTTGATCCGGATCGCCGAGAACGCGACCGGCGAGACCTGGCGAACCTTGCGCTGGGAGCTCGAGAAGCTCCACCTGGGGCGCTTCCAAGGGCCGGCCGGCGAGGTCTCGCAGCGCACCGAGACGACCGCTCGTCAAGCGACGATGTTCAAGGCCGTCGGGGTAGCCGATCCGCCCCGCTTCCTCCGACTGGTGCCCACCGAGGCTGCCGCTACTGCCTGATCCCCATCACGCTCCGCCGATCCGGTCCATAGGTACACGTGTAGGTTCCAGCTGCGGAACTTGGGTGTCACATTCACGTTGGTTCCGACAATGGGCAGAGGCCGGCCTGACGTAGTGCCTGGATCTGCTCGCCTATCGAAGGCCTCGCAAGCTGGCGGAATCTGTGTTCGCTGACGAGCCCAGGTGGCGAGGGATCGCCGAGGGTCGCGACCGCGTCCAACACTGCCGGGATAAGATCGAGGACGTTCAGGACCTGTGTGACGCGGGCGCGAGAAATCCTGAGAGCCCGCGCAAGATCCGCCCGGGAAGAAAACGTGCCAGCCTCGATCAGGGCGTCCCATTCCCGGGCCAGTGCGATAGAGTTGCGACGGGGCTTGTCGAACCCAGCTACCCGCCGGGTTAAATGGCTCGGTAGGGGAAGGAGCAGCCAAATTTTTGGCTGCTCCCAATCCATCGATCAGCCAGATATCCAGACGATTGTATTGCGAGGCTTTCGTGCCTCTGGTAGAATGTCTCCCATGAAAGCTACCATTGATTCAGCCGGACGACTAGTAATCCCGAGCAGCGTCAGGCGCCAGGCCGGTCTCCGGCCCGGAATGCCACTCGATGTGCGATATCGCGATGGCGTCATCGAGGTCGAGCCAGCTCCGCTCCCCGTTCGACTCGAACGACACGGACACTTGCTCGTGGCGGTGCCGGAAGCAGAGATAGAGCCGCTCACGGCGAACATGGTCGAGGCGACCCGCGAGGCTATCCGGCACGGGCGCGGAGATCTGGACTGAACCTCGGCTTGGCTCGATTCCTTCCGGACACCAGCGTAATGGTTCCCGCCGTTTCCTCTTGGCACGAGAGACACGACGCCGCCTTGGCCGAGATCGATACGCGTCTCGACCGGGGTGAATCGCTCGTCACGGCCGGCCCCGCACTCCTCGAGACCTACTCGGTTTTTACTCGGCTCCCTCCCCCACATCGCCTTGCACCAGGGGACGCTTGGGCGCTGCTCGATTCGAACTTTGTTCGCGGCGAGATGGCGGTCCTGGAGAGTCAAGGATACCGACAGCTTCTCGTTCAACTCGCCAGGACTGGCATCGCGGGTGGACAAGCCTACGACGCGACCATTGCCGCTTGCGCACGGAAGGCGGGCGTCGAAACGCTCTTGACCTTCAATCGCCGCCATTTCGATGGCTTTGCGGGGCCGGACCTCGCGATCGTCGTGCCTGGCGAAGGCGTGTAATACCCTCGCCCACTTAGCAGTGGGGGGCACAGGCTAGTACAGCTCGGCGGAAGTGAGTCGTCGGTTGTCGGTAGGGCGGGGGCTTGTCCCCCGCCGCGCGTCCCTGGGTGCGGTCGCCGGGCGGGAGGGGACGAGCCCCTCCCCTACCGGACGCGCAGTCATGCGCAACTGACGAAAGACTTCCGCCCCC
>WHTR01000061.1:0-5522 GCA_009377635.1 Chloroflexota bacterium | reverse complement strand
GCCCCTCCCCTACCGGACGCGCAGTCATGCGCAACTGACGAAAGACTTCCGCCCCGATGCACGAGCCGCTGTATCACGGTGTCCGCGGCAGCGGGACGAACCGCTTGAGCTTGCCCGCTGCTGCCGGTCGAGGGACTCGCGCGGAGGGAGGTAGTGTTGGAAAGGGCAAGGATCGACGGAGCTGAGCTGGAGTACGAGGTTTCCGGCTCCGGCGAGCCGGTCGTTTTCGTGCAGACGGCTCTCACCGCGGACGAGTTACTCCCACTCGCCAAGGAGTCAGCGCTCGAGGGCTACCGCAGGATTCTCTACCACCGTCGCGGGTACGCCGGCAGTAGCCCGATCGACGGCCCAGGTTCGATCACGCGAGATGCCGCAGACTGCAGGGCGCTCCTGGCCGCGATCGGAGTGGAGCGCGCGCATATCGTCGGCCTCTCGTATAGCGGGGCAGTCGCTCTCCAGCTAGCGGCCGAGGCGCCGGATTGCACGCACAGTCTCATTCTGCTGGAGCCACCCCCGGTCCATACGCCCAGCGCCCCCGAGTTCCGCGCCGCAAACGATCGCCTCATCCATAGGCGGCAGGATGCCACTCCTGCCGCGGCGCTCGATGAGTTCCTCACCCTTGTCATCGGTGCCGGCTGGCGGGAGACGGTGGAGGCTCATGTGCCGGGTTCGGCACAGCAGATGGAGCGCGACGTGGTCACGTTCTTCGATACCGATCTTCCTGCGCTCCTCGACTGGCAGTTCGGGTCTGAAGTTGCGCGCCGCATCACCTGTCCTGTCCTGTACCTTGGTGGCACCGAGAGCGGACCGTGGTTTGCGGAGGTTCGTGAACTCTTCCTCAATTGGCTGCCGCAGGCCGAGGACATAGTGATTGATGGGGCAGATCACTTGCTGGCGGACACCCACCCGGCCGAAATCGCCGAGGCGATGGCAGCGTTCATGCGCCGTTATCCGATCTAGGGCAGCGCCGCAACGACTACGTCCCATCGGTGTTGTTTCCGCGTGAAAAAGGACCCACCTCCCCAGCACTGATCGCGTGATGTTAACCCTCCTCGGCTGGCTTTGCAGCAGCAGCCAGCATGTCCTTCAAGCGGTAGCTGGGTCTGTTGAGCGCGAAAATATGGCTCTGGTGAGGCAGCAGGTCGAGGATCGCTGAGGCGATAACGTCGTCCCCGAAGACCTTGCCCCAGCCATCGAAGCTCACATTGCTTATAGTTATTGGAACTTGGTCTCTGGAGTAGGCTGGGGACCGTCGTAGCCGCCGTAGTGCTCTTTGGGGAGGAGGGGGCGGTGACCATGGCGATGGGCAGCCCGCCCGGCGGCGGTCCACCCTGAGCGTGCAGCCGGGCCAAGAGCGATCGCGACAGCGAGTGAAGAAACCCGTCCATCGCCGTTCGGTCGAAGACGAGAACGCCGCGCTGTCCCGAACTACCGCCCGAGGCAAGCGCCACGTAGTCGCCGCGGACCGGAACCGGCTCGGCGCGCGTCGAGGCCATCGCCCGTTCGACGGGCTCACACGTGATACAATGCGGGCCATGGCGGAGGTGAGCATTCGCGAGCTGCGGAATCATGGTGGGGAAGTCGTCGACCGGGTCGCACGTGGTGAGCGAATCACGATTACCCGAGCCGGGAAGCCGGTCGCAGAGTTGCGACCGATTCCATCGGCCCGGATATCGGCCGAAGCCCTGCTCCATCAGCTTCGCCTGCTGCCGCCAGTGGACCCCGACGCTTTGCGGGCGGATCTCGACGCGATCATCGATCCCTCCCTCTAGTGGACGGAGTCGAGTCTGGTCGAGGCATTCTCGACACGTCGACCCTCGCGCTCAGCGGCCGCATAGCTCCGTCCGCGCTGCCGGCCGAGCCGCTCATCACCACGATCACGCTGGCGGAGCTGTCCGTCGGCCCTCTGTTGGCCAGAGACACGAACGAGCAGGCCGCGCGGCAAGCCCGGCTGCAGCACGCCGAGACCGCCTTCGACCCGCTTCCATTCGACGCCGCGGCGGCCCGGGCGTTTGGCCGCGTTTCAGCCTCGCTCCGTCGCTCCGGCCGGACGACCACGGCCCGGGCGTTTGATGCCCTGATCGCGGCCGTCGCCCTGGCCAACAATCTCCCCTTGTACACGTGCAACCCGCGCGACTTTGCTGGCATCGAGGGACTAGCCGTCGTCGCGGTCCCGCACCCTGATCGGGGAGGCTAAAGCTCCGTCCCCCATCGACGCCCCGGTTTCGCACATACTCCCGCGCCAACCATCCGGCTAGCCGTATGCGACGTAGGGCCCGCGTCCCCGGGTCACGGAGCCAGGCCCGACAAACATCGCCCAGGCCGCTCGTCGGTATTCGCCATCGCTCAGGACGTCGATGCCGCCCCGCGCTCTATGTCGAGCCGCGCGAGGATCGTGCCTACCGTCCTCGAGCCAACGCCATGGGATTCTGGCGCGGCTTAGCGACGGCTGTGGCTCGCCCAGTTGGCTTGCTCCGGAGGGCGATCTCAGGCTCTTCAAGGGCATGAAACAATCGGCCTACGGGCGCTTTCCAAGCGTCATTTGGCCCTGCAAACACTGTTAAACTGAGACAAGTTCGGATTTCCCCCCTGCCCGGGGAGCCAGCGTAGAACGTACGTTCTAGCTCAATGCCGGTTGGCGAGTGCTTCTCGCCAACCGGTCTTTCGCTTCTCCTCAGCCTGTCCCCCTTCTCGAAACCCGTCAATCAGGAGCCCTTCTTCGGGTTATGTTGGTCCAAACTCGCCTTTCCTACACGCTCGCTGCTCTCTCGTCCGTCTCCGTGCTCGCCGCCGAGGACTGCCTTTGCCTGCGCTTCGAGATGCCGAGTGTCGGCCACCGAAGGGTCGTCCATGGTCTTCCAGCGCTCGACTTCGTCTCTCGCCCACCTGGCCCAATGTTCGACTGCTCGGGTGAACTCGAGCTGCCATCGTGACGTCAGCGCAATGATGTGGAGCCGCTGGGGGAACTCGGCCCGGTCCGAGAGCAGATAGCGAGCGATCTCGGCCCCCAGCCGCCGGCGCATCTGCACCCAGGCGTCGACGCGCTCGAGCGTCGCCAGGAGGTCTTCTTTCATTCCTTGTTCGGCGAAGAAGACTTTGATCAGCGCTTCGAACTCGAGCTGCGGAGGAGCCCCGGGCTCTTGCAGCCATGTTTGGAACGCACGCCGTCCCTTAGGGGTGACCGAGTAGACGGTTCGGGCACGTGCGCCAGCCTTCTCCCTGCGGGCGCGAGCCAGGTTCTGAGAGACCAGCTTCTTCGGTTCCTCGTAGATCTTGCTCTTCGCGCGTGGCCAATAGGTGCCGATGCTTTTCTCCATCTGTTGCGCCAATTCGTAGGTCGTCCACTCTTTCACGGTCAGGAGTCCCAGAATGGCATAGCTGGTGGTCGTGAGCCTCATCGCTCTCCTCTTGACAAATTACTCCCATTGGGAGTATAAGGAATTAAGTACTCCCTATGGGAGTATATCAGGAAGGAGGACGAGCAGCGTGGACACCATGAATCCGACACCGACGGCACTGGAGCGCGATCGGAGCACGAGTGCGCGATGGATCGCAGCCGAGCCCCAGCAGCTCCTGCCGTCCGAGACGTTCTGGCTGGATTCCAAGCATATTGGCGACAGGCTGGAGATCACCGTGGTTCTCCCTCGCGCCCCACAGACGGCTGATCGCTTTGCCACGATCTACGTGCTCGACCCCATCTTCAACATGAACGCGACTGCGTCCGCCGCTGACATGCTCGGCACCTTTGCAGCGCTTACCGGAGCAACTTTTCCACCGCTTGCTGTCGTGGGGGTCGGCTATCCCGCGCACGACCCGATGTCAGTGATGGGTCTCCGTGCACGCGATCTTACGCCAACCGACGACGGCTTTCCTTCCGAGGTTGGTACTCCTCCCGTGCCCTTTGGTTTTGGAGGGGCGGAACGTTTGCTGGCGAGCATCGCCGAGGAAGTACTACCGGAGATCGAAGCGCGCTTCCCGGTTCGTCCGGGCGATCGGACGCTGGTGGGGCACTCGTTCGGGGGCCTGTTCGGCCTGTACACCTTGTTCCACCGACCCGACGCTTTCAGGAGATATCTCATCGTCAGTCCGTCCATCTGGTGGGACGACAGAGTCCTTCGCCGCTATGAAGAGCAGTGGGCAAAGGAACATACGGACCTATCGGCAAGCCTGTTCCTCGCAGTTGGCCAGAACGAGCAGATGATGGGAGGCACGTGGAGAAACGAGTCCTTTCCGACGGAGGCCCTTCAGGTCCTTCGTCAGGTCGACAACGTGCGGGAGCTCACGGATAAGTTGCGCGTACGTGGCTATCCGAGCCTTTCCGTGGAGTCGGTGGTCTTCGAAGGGGAATACCACCTCACAGTGTTCCCCGCCGCTGTCACACGAGGGCTCCTGGCACTGTTCGATAAGGGTGGCTCCTAGTCAACTGCGTGCGAAGTCTCAGTTCCCTGGGGGCCGACTCCTTGGCGCCCCTTTCACTGAATCTCAGACGGCTGGCCTGGAGACGATTCTCCGCAGGCGCGGTTTTGCTCTTGGGCTGCGAATTTGAGGAGCGAGCGCAAGCCATGTTCGGTCACTATCGGCTCGGTATCGGGTCGCCGATCGCCTCGATGCACTCCAGAACCTGAGGCGCGAGGTTCAACATGTTGAGAACTTGCGTGACCCGGGCGCGGGAGACCTAGGTGATGCTGCCCCAGCCCCAGGTGAGCGCTTCTGCCGCCGCGACCAACCGGCGTCGCCGCTCGTCCAAACTAGGCGCCACGAGCGCAAAGCGCCCTTTCACCGCTTCCGCTGCCGCCGCCATATCGTTGCCGCTCGCCATGGCCTCAGCTTACCATAACCCCCGCAGTTACTTGGTGCCCAGCGCTTAGCACCAGGGCTAAGCTTTCTCGGCAGCCTGCGCAAAACCTCGGAGTATGCCACCCCACCCACGTTCGGAATCAAAGGTCGCTTGCATGGTCTCGGCCTGTGCTCCGTAGCGTTCGAGGCGACGGTGTTCCAACTCGACTCGCGTTGTGTCTGGACCATCGGAGATAAACCGAACCTCAACCTCAGTGCCCAGCGTGGGGTCGTACTGCCAATCTGCTCCGATGTCCCAGGACAATACGATTCGGTGAGGGGGCTCCCAGGCCAATACCCGCCCCCAATCGCACTCAACGCCATCGCTGGAACGTTCGAACCAGCGTCCTCCTACCCGTGGCTCAATGATGGCGGTCTGTGCCGGGTCCGCACCGATATGGTTGGTATTCAGTGGCCACCAGGCGCCGTGTTGCTCCGTGAACACTGCGAAAGCATGCGCTTGCGGGGCGTTCACCAGCACTGACTTACGCACGACCAGATCGGCTGGATTTTTGTCTACAGTTGTCATTGGTGTCTCTCCTTTCGTGGGGGCGAAGATCGCTCGGCCTTCGTCTTGAAATGCTCCAGTGCCGTCTGCCAAAGCGAATCTAAGTAATCGCGCAGCGGAGCTGCTCCCTTGGGATCGAGCTGGTAGATGTTCCGTGTTCCCTCCTTACGAAGCGTTA
>WHTR01000060.1 GCA_009377635.1 Chloroflexota bacterium | reverse complement strand
GGCTGACCTGTCATCGACGGCGGCTTCAACGCAAGGGACGAACGAACCGGGGGCAGGAAGCCCCATCTCGCTCACGGCCGACAGACGTGTACTCGTTCACGCTGGACTGCGACGTTGCGCTCGGATGAAGTATCCTGCGAGAGCCGACGTGACGGAGGTGACGTGGGTCTCGAGATCCGATTCGCAGAGCGGGACGACCTTCCGGCGATGGTCGCGATCTACAACGCCGCCATCCCAGGCCACGAGGCGACCGCCGACCTGACGCCCGTGACCGTCGAGGAGCGTGAAGCGTGGTTCGCCGGCCACGAGCCGGGCCGTCGGCCCCTCTGGCTGGCAGCCGTTGGGGGCGAGGTGATCGGGTGGATCAGCCGCTCGACGTTCTACGCCCGCCGAGCGTGGGATCCAACGGTTGCGGTGAGCCTGTACGTGCGCCCCGATCGACAGCGCCAAGGGGTCGGTCGGGCACTGCTCAACCATGCGCTCGCCGCCGCTCTCGGCCTCGGCATCTCCTCGATCCTGGCGGTCGTCTTCGCCCACAACCACGTGAGCCTCGCTCTGCTGGAGTCGGCGGGATTCCAACGCTGGGGCCACCTGCCTCGGGTCACGCACATGCCCGAAGGCCGACGCGACGTCGTGTTCCTGGGACGGGAACTGTAGGAGGTTCTGTTCGGTGCGCATCGGGATCCTCGGCGCTGGCACGACGGGTAAACTGCATGCGCTGGCCTACCAGGCGATGCCCGGCGTCGATGTCGCTGCGATCTACGGTCAGAGTCTGACGAACGCGGGCCCCCTCGCACAGCGGGTTGGCGTGGTCGCGACGACGGACTTCGGCTCCCTCCTCGAGGACCCTGCGATCGAGGCCATCGACGTCTGCGTGCCCTCCGCGGTCCACCGAGGGTTCGTCGTCGCCGCGCTTGACGCCGGCAAGCATGTCTTTTGCGAGACACCGTTGGCGCTTGGGCTCGACGACGCAAGCGCGATGATCGACGCCGCGAGGCGGAGTGGCCGTCTTCTCCTCGTCGCACTGCTTATGCGATCCGTCGCGGAGTACCAGCACATCAAGCGAGCGGTTGCGGCGGGAGAGATCGGTCGTCCGCTCTCCCTGAGAACCTATCGATGGGGGTCGTATCTTCGAACCGAGAGCCCTGAGTTCCGAGCGCACTACGGCGATCCCACGACTGAGCTGATGACCTTTGACTTCGATGTCATCATCTGGCTCGTTGGTCTTCCGCGGGATGCCTGTGCCGTGGCGGCAACGGCTCCGGATGGACGCCCCGGCCACGTCTTCGCCCTCCTCCGCTGGGACGACGGCATGATCGCCGAGGCAGAGGCCAGCGGGATCATGCCGCCCTCGTTTCCCTTCAGCGCCGGTCTCCGCGTCGTAGGGGGAGATGGGGTCCTGGACCTTTCCACGACGATCGTTGGAGATGTGCCCGAGACGAGGCTCATCGCTCATGGGCGCTCCTCCACTGAAATCCACGTCGCAGAGGAGCCTGACCCCTATCAGGCCGAGTGCCGGTACTTCATCGAGTGCGTGCGTGGCCGAGCCGATCCGGAGTTCTTGAGCGCAGCGCGCGCCCTCGAGGCGCTCCGACTGTCTGTCGCTGTGCAGCACTCCATCAGACACGGGCAATCGGTGACGATATCCTGAATCGCCGTCAGAGTCGTCACGACTCCGCCCCGTTCCCTGCCGGGCCCAAAAGGACCTGCGCCTCGGGCAGGCGTCGTACAATGGGCAGGCGCGGGGGTCGAGATGCCCGATCCGCTTTTCCGCAAGATCGACGCGATCCAGATCCCCGTACCTGATCTTGACGCGGGACTGGCGTTCTATCGCGAGTCCCTCGGTCATGTGCTGATCTGGCGGACCTCGACCTCCGCGGGGCTGCGGATGCCCGATACCGACGCGGAGATCGTGATCCAGGCTGAGGGGATGGAGATGGAGACCGATCTCCTCGTGGCGTCTGCTGACGGGGCTGCCCGGGCCTTCACGGACGCGGGTGGGCGTGTCGTCGAGGAGGCGTTCGACATCCCGATCGGTCGATGCGTGGTGGTTGCAGATCCCTGGGGCAACCGCCTGGTTCTCATCGACGCCTCGAAGGGAACTCTTGACACAAACAGCGACGGAACTGTTCGCACAAACCTGGACGGCACACCGCAAGTCAAGGCTCGCTAGGCCGTCGCGACACGTACCCCACAAGAATCTACGCTGGAGCGCTGGGCGCTATAATCGCCGCACGCGCGAGGTGCTCGGATTACTGGCTTCGGAGGGCTCAGCAGTGGCCGGCTGCGTGGGAATCTCCGATGCGGGCATGAGCCTTACCCGTTGCCCGTCCTACTCTCCTGCCAGTGGAAGAGGGGCTCCCTAGCAGATTCCAAGTCGAGACTCCTCTGAAGCCGCAGGCAAGGGAAAACCGCCTGCGGCTTCTTGTTTATTGGGCCGTCGCGCGATCGGCCACGGGGAGGAGGGGAAGATTGGTCGAACGAACGGAGCTCCGAACGGAGAGGCTGCTGCTTCGACCCTTTGCGTTCGCCGATGTCGACGACGTTGTGCGCTACGCATCCGACGAGCAGTGGAGCCGATACTGGGTAGCCGCGCCCGCAGGCCCGTACACGCGCCGGGATGGGGAGGAGTTCATCGCGCGCGCGATCCTCGACTCGTGGGAGACCCGTCCGCAGTTTGCCATCGTGCTCGGCGGGACAGTCATCGGAGGCACTGGCTTGAACATCGACCGTGAATCGAGAATCGGCGAGCTGGGGTATGCGGTAGCACGATCGCACTGGGGCGAGGGTATCGCACCCGAGGCGGCTAGGGCGGTGATCGACTGGGCGTTCCTCGCATACGGGCTCGAGAAGGTCTTCGCCCGAGCGGACGCGCGGAACGTGCAGTCGCACCGCGTGATGGAGAAGCTCGGGATGCGTCGCGAAGCGCTGCTTCGGCAGCACCGTATGCACGGGGGCGAGCGAACCGACGAGGTGTGGTACGGGCTGCTTCGCCGGGAATGGAAGGAACGCGCGCCCTGACGGTGCGTCGACTCGACTCAGCTCGGAGTTGTGGGGGGAGCATGAAGGGATATGACGAGGCAACATACGGGGAGCGGATCGCGAATGTGTACGACACGTGGATCGGAGCGCCCGCGCCGGAGACGGACGCAGCGGTGCGGTTCCTGGCTGAGGTAGCTGGGTCAGGGCCCGTGCTGGAGCTGGGGATCGGCACCGGGCGCATCGCCCTGCCCCTCGCCGCGCGAGGCATCGACGTGCATGGCATCGACGCCTCGCCCGCGATGGTGGAGAGGCTCCAGGCGAAGCCGGGCGCGGAGCTTTCCGTCGCACTGGGCGACTTCGCGAATGTCGACGTCCAAGCAACGACCTACAGCCTGATCTTCGTCGTCTTCAACACGCTCTTTGCCCTCCCCAGTCAGGAAGACCAGCTCCGCTGCTTCCGCAACGTGGCGGCACATCTCACGCCGAGCGGCGTGTTCGTTGTCGAGGCGTTCGTTCCCGACCTGACTCGGTTCACTCGCCAGCAAGAGGTCTCCACGACCGTCGTCGAGAGCGACCAGGTCCGTCTCGACGTCTCGCTGCACGACCCCGTGCTGCAACAGGTCCGCTCGCAGCACGTCGTGATCACGTCTGCGGGCGCGGCGCTGTATCCGGTGGTGGTCCGCTACGCATGGCCAACCGAGCTGGATCTCATGGCACGGCTCGCAGGCCTGCGCTTGAGCGAGCGGTGGGGCGGGTGGAACCGGGAGCCGTTCACCGCGCACAGCCAGAGCCACGTCTCGGTGTACGAACGGCTCGCGTGAACGTGAGGATGGGATGGGGCCCTGATCGTCGGCACGTGAAGAGTTAGCTGCCGTGAGCTGATCGAGTGTGTCGCGTCGGGCTAGACGCCGGAGATCCTCATCGGAGACACTGACTGAATCTGACTGAGAACGCGCCTGGCCGGTCAGACTGGGGATGCTCGTGACTGAGGCGTCGAGTTGCTGCGCGGTGGAGCACGACCGAGCGCATCCGTAGCACCTCCAATCCGTCTCGGCAGTGACCGGCCGTTATTGGGGAGAGGTGTCGAGATCGAAGACGGACCGAACGCGCAAGAATCTAGAAACCCGGCCGACAAGGGGTGATTGGGAAGGCCATTCTGGGCAGGACGTGTAGTTCTGGCGGGGCTTGGGCCAAGCGGCGTGCAGAGTTGGAGAAGGCGGTCCGGGACCCCATTGGAAGCCCAACGAGAGCGCTGAGGAGTCCCAAGCGCGGGAGCTGCAGAGCCGCAAGCGGCTGAATAGCGGCGTTGGCCACGAGGGTCAGATTCGCGACCGCGGCCGCCATCGCGAGCTGGAAGAGGACTTTGGACCTGCCGACATAGCGGGCTTGTCGGATGCCGAGCTGGACTAATCGGGCGAGCCGATGCTCGACCGTCTGGCGTAAGACCCGATTGGGAGCGAAGGCCGGACTCGCCTGAAAGGCGCGGGCCGCTTGGAGAAGCGCTTCCTGGGGATGGACCTGCACAGTGCGTCCGCCGCTCCCGCGCAGACACTGGCTGCGTAGTGGACACGGCCCACAGACGCCAGTGGCAAACCGGAAGACGCCGCCCCCCTTGGCTTTGGGACGAAGGTCGCGACTCACCTGGTGGGCTGGGCACGTGCAGGACCGCCCGTCCAGATCGATCTGGAACCGGGTTTTCGGGAAGTACCCCTGGTTGGTGACTGGCGCGACCTTGGCCACCAGCTTCCGCTTGGCGTCGGCGAACGCTTGACGGGTTGGCCCGTCACCATATGCACAATCGCCGATAGTCTCTTCCACTGAGTAGCCAGTGAGATCCTCGGTCTGTTCGACCGCTGCGAGCGCCTGCTCGTGGTCATGCGCATTCCCAGGGAGCACCGCCACCGCGGTGATCAGCTGCGTCTCTGTGTCCACCGCCACCTGCCCCTTGTGGCCATCGAAGCGCTTGGTCTTGCTCTTCCGCCCATGACGCATCTCCGGGTCGTGGACCGAGGGCAGGCGATCCTTGGCGACTCCATCCCGAAGCTCGGGCCCATCCGCTTTCCGCTCGATATCCTGCTGGAGCACCCGGGAGAGCGGCCCGGCTGCCTCAGTGAGCGCCTGATCCTCGGGACTATTTTCGGCAAGCGTGCTGCGCGCCTCACGCACCCGCGCCAGCAACCGGTCCGCATCGGCTACCACGGCCGACAGGAACTGGCGTCGGGCCTTCCCGTCGTCCCAGTCGATCTCCGCTTGGCCCTTGAGACTCGGACCGACCACGTACCGCCCGAATCCCTCCCGCTCTGCGGAGACTTCCAGGTCCTCACTGTCCTGCTCGGCCAGCACGCGCAGCACCAGCCGGATCCCATCGGCCAGCAGGTTGTAGGTGTCCTTCACGGCTCCCCGACCCAGAATGTTGGTCGTGTCGAGCGCAAGCTTGAGCTTCCGCTTCCCCTTGAAGAAGCCTTTCTGCTTCGCTAGCTCCAGACTGCGTCGGAAGATCGCCCCTTGCTCTTCCTGCAAAACCAGCTGGGCCCGAAACTCCCACAGCGTGCTCTTGGCAAACGGCTGCTGGTCGACCGGGATGCCCAGCGCCACTTTCCACTGCAGATCGTAGCTCGCCCGCCGCCGCGCCTCGTCGTCCGATACCTGGTCGTAGGTCTGGAGCACCAGGGCGGTGGCAAGCAGGCTGGGCGGCACACTGGGCCGCCCCATCTTCAGGTTGTAGAGTCCCGCAAAGTCTTCGTCGCGGAAGATCTCCCCTCGATGCGCGGCGAGAAACCCATAGAACGTGTTCCGCCCCACAAAGTCCAGGTACATCGTGTCCGCTTCAAACAGCCCCCGCTGCGGCCCGCGCTCCCCTAACATCGGCCAACCCCCGGCGCACTCGCTAGAGGTATCCTACCCACCCCCTGCTCACCGACAAGCTACAACCCTATCAAAGAAATCGCGCTTTTCGGCCGGACCTCTAGGCTCGAGTTCCGCCATTCTCGCAATGGTCGTCGCATGCCTCCCGCGGCCGTTTCAGGCGTGCGGGGCGCAAGGAATCTCAAGTCACAGCGCAATTTCGTGGATTTCCGCGATGGCGATTCAGCCGCAACGGCACAAAATAGGGCGTGCTATTCAATCTAGGCACGGGGC
The DNA here is from genome assembly GCA_009377635.1 of Chloroflexota bacterium. GTDB lineage: Bacteria > Chloroflexota > UBA6077 > UBA6077 > SHYK01 > WHTR01. The sequence continues at coordinate 12,336 of WHTR01000060.1, read as the reverse complement.
ACTCCACCAATAAGGCGCACCTCGAGTCTAGGACGCTGCTAGAATTGCCCGATGTCTGCTCGCCTGCCGATCCGCCTGGTGGCATTCGACCTGGACGGCACGATCACACGAGGCCGCACCATTTGCGAGGCGATCGCAGAGGGGTTGGGACACGGCCCCACCATGCGGCAGTGGGGGGAGCTTCGCGATCTCGACGGCATCCGATTCGCGCGAGAGCAGATGGCGGTTTGGTACCGATCTGCTCCTCTTGACGCCCTCGATGCCTACCGGACCGACACGTGCCTGGCGGCCGCTGGCGCAACATGTTGGCGCGCTATGATGCGACCAGGGCTACTGGTATACGGTTCGGCGGAGCATGAGCATGGCGAAAGGGTCGGGGCGCGGAATCTTGCTCCTTGTCCTCGTGCTCGGCGCCGCCGCCTGCGTCGGGGAGCCCCAGTCCCAGCGTTGCCGACCAGCGCTCCCGCAGCCCTGACTGAAGTCGAGCAAGGTGGACGCCCGGCCGGTGATCGCCATCGGTGCTCCGGCTACCTCGGGCCTGTACAGCTCGCTCGCAAACACGAATCTCATTCCTGGGGTGGGCCACCACTGCCTCGCACGCCATCGAGCCGCTTCCACCCAGCTGAAACCATGAGACGAAAGGAGTTGGGCAATGGCTTCCGCCTCGGTAAGGAGATGCGGAACGGAAGTATGGCACAGCGCTTTTTGTTTGCCCGTCGTCGCCGTCAGCCTGGCCAGCTCTCCCTGAAATTTGAGAGTACTGAGCCTGCTCCCCTCCTGCAGATCGCAACCAGTGGCGCATGCGTTGCTCAAGGTTCGACTTGTGGGTGGGCACCTTCGGATCGTCGCGTTCCGTAAGGTCGTGAGAGAGGATCCACGCATGCTGGTCCGTCAGGTCGAGCCACACGTCCTCTCCGAACTTCTTTGCGTCGAGCGCATCGAACGTGGCGTAGAGGTAGTACTGGCGGCGATCCTCGTCCATCTCCTGGATCGCGGCCTGCCGCAGGTTCTTGAGGCGCGACTCCGAATGGGTGAGCACGATGACGTCGAAGACGTCGTGGCCGATACGCTCCTCGAAGAGGCCTGCCGACAAGAATGTCTCGAACGTGCGAACCTTTCGCCGGAAGCGGCTCAGCGTCAGCGTGCCCCTGTCGATCTCCAGCGGCGAGCAGTGGGCGGGCTCTCCGGAAAGTGGATGACGAACAGCGCGTCCAGGAGGAACGGCATGGGGAAGCGGGCCTTTGGACCCTTCACACGCGCTCGCATGGCTCGAAGATCCCGGCCGGGGACCCTTCGCTAGTCGGTATGCTCGTAGCTGTCCAGGAGGCCCTTGAGGTTGGCCCAGAAGCGGGTGGTCACGAGGTCGTGTTCGATGAACATATCGTCGAGCCGGTCGAGGCGTCGGCGCTGGACGGGCGCGGCGCCATCGCCGAGACGGGAAGCGACAAGTGGAACAGCGCGAGGTCCGAGCGCATACAGGAAGGGGCGTCGTCCGCCAATGATCCGTGCGACGGGTTGTTCCACGCGATCGAGGCAGCCCCACAGCCAGAGCTGCCGAAGGCGCTCGTAGGCGCGGGACGAGTAGGATCAGCGATCAGACTGGGCTGGATGAAAGTAGACGAGCTCGATAAGGTCTGTGGTGAGGAAGCCTTGCTGGTAGACGGCGAAGAGGATGTCTTGATCCGGTCCTCCTTTACATGAGCCCAAATGGGCCTTCAGCAGACCCGGGGAGGAAGTCACCGTGCGGATCAGGCGGGGGAAAGCCTCGTGAGCTAAACGTGGGGCGAGCTCAAGGCCGCAGCGTATGCCAGTGCCAGCTCCTCACGGGAGAACATTTCGAGGCGCAGCAGCTGATTCGTAGCGATCTCGGGGGAAAGCGAGCGAGCCGCCCCCCCAGACGTTCGATCCTCATTCCGACCGATGGCAGATGTCTGGTCAGCAAGATGCGTGGGTGATAGCGCTTCGAATATGGCGGCCAAGGGCACCTCTCGGTTCTCGGCGAGTGATTCGGCGGACTCGCCCATCTCGTAGGCGCAGTAGAGCGTGTAGACGCGTAAGCCGCGCCCTGCGATAGCCATGTGGCCTGATCCAGATTTCGGTGCCAGATAACGGTAGGTCAGTGGCATGAGTAATCATCCATCACGGTAGGCCCGTCCTCGCGGACGAACATGTAGGACGACCAAGGTCTGGTCCTCGTCATTGAGTACGAGCCTGACACGCCAGGAACCGACTCGCAGGCGCCACCCGCCTGACCCGCCCCGAAGCTTAAGTAAGTCGCCCTGTCCAGTCTCCGCCAAACGGGCTACCGCAGTTCCCACTCGGTGGGCCATCGCTGGGTTTCCTCGGCCCAATTTTCGCATCTCGTCGGCCGCATGGTCGTCCCAGACGACAAACCAGGTCACCAGCCGAGTTCTTGCGCCAGCGCCTCGTTCGAGATCACTTTCCCATGCGCGACCCGCTTGCGCGCCTTAGCAACCGACTTGACTTCCTCCGGGGTCTCAGGCTCGTCGTCGAGCGGTGCGGTAAGCATCGCCAGGGCGACTGGGTCGTGATCGCGAATCACTGCCAGAAACAGCCGCGCATCGGTCTCCGATAGATCGTCAACTATATCGCGAAGCTCATCTACCGCGGTCACACGGACCCCCTAGCCACGTCTTTGTTCGGTACGTCCGCGCGACGGTCAAGCTCATCCCGTCCCTGCTTCACAAGTTCCACGGCATCGATGGACGGCACGCCGCGTCGGCGGAGATCGGCGCGCAGCTCGTCCAGTTTGTCCAGAGCAGCGAGAATGTCGCTCTTGGTCTCGTCCGCGCCCGGAGGCGCCGACGAGAGCTGCCCGGTGATCAGCTCCTGGGCGAGAGCCGTAGCGGTCGTCCCTCGCCGCTGCGCCTCGCGTTCGAGGCAGGCGAAGTCTTCGGGCGCCAGTTCAACGGTGAGAGCAGTCATGATTACAGTTTACCCTCTCGTGGGCGCTGTCGGGCTGAGCAGCTCTCCCATCGCGATCGCCAACTTCTTCTTCCGCTCGAGAAAGATATGCCCGTAGGTATTAGCTGTGAGCGCAATCTGGCTGTGCCCGAGCTGCTCCATGACGTCGCGCAGCTCGGCGCCCTGGTCGATGAGCAGCGACGCGGTAGTGTGCCGCAGTCGGGACGAGGGCGAACAACGACGGACGAAAGCGGGTGAGTCTACGAACAAAATTGGTGAGCCGCGTAGGACTCGAACCTACAACCCGCTGATTAAGAGGCATCTCGCTCGTTCCGCTGTCCTCTAGGCACGGCGGTAGAGGCAAAATGCGTCATGTTATCGTCTGCCGTCCCCGCGTGGTGCGCCACGGGCCTGGCCGCTTGCAACCCGGTTTGCAAGCACCTCATGGAGCTTCCATCGTGAGCCCCGGCCCTCTGGGTTTCCGGAGACCTCTCCGGAAACTTCCGCTGGCCGCCTCGGACGCGCGTCCGAGGCACATCTCATCGCGTTCACCAGGCACTGGTGAATCACCAGGATCTGATCATGCCCGGCATGACGCTGACGGAGGCGGGCCGGATACTCGGGAGGTGCGCGGAGGTCACCAGAGATTGCCGCCAGAGAATCCCCGCTCCACGAGACCCCGCTGAACCACGGTGATGAAATCCTCTGTGGAGTGGATGCTCCCCGAGACGTAGATATTGACGGTCGGCCCGGCTGCACCATGCGGCACGATGGTCCCCGACCGGCCCGGCACGAACAATTCTGGCCCGGCCTCGCCGACGACGTACGCGCCGCCGGTGGAGACCGGCCCGCCATGCTGTCGGAATGCCTCCGCCCGTGCCCCCGCCGAGAACTGCGCCTCGCTCGCAACCGGCCCGAAGACCGAAGCCCCTGCGCCGATGCCGCCGATGCTCACCTGCCGCTGCCGGACCCAGTCGAAGAAATTGCCTAGCTGCTGGATCCAGTTATTGATATCGCCCGCGAGCTGCCGGGTGAAGCCTGCGTTATGCGCCTCCAGGTTCCGAAGGAACGTGGACCAGTCGGATTCCATGCCGCCGGTGGAGCCGCTGAGATTACCGGTGATGCTGGACAACACCGTAGAGAGCCCGGACCTGATCCGCTCCCAGCTGTCCGCGTTCAGCCGCTCGGTCTCGATCTGCGCCTGCTGCGTCCGGATCAGTTGCCAGTCGAGCTTGCCGATGGTCGACACACTCTCATCAACCGGGGAAGCCAGATCGTCCGCCATGCGCTGCGCGGAATCGACCACGGCCCGTTCCGTCTTCGGCGCCTGCTCCTCGACCTCCTTGCCGGCGCCGGTGATGTTGTCGAGGAACGTCTTGACCGCGCCGAGTGGCCCTTCCGACTCGCTCCGCATCGTTTCGCTCGACTCCGGGAAGAGCGCGCTGAGAATACCGGCGCCGGTGTCCCGGAGCCAGGCGATCGGCACCTGGAGCTTCTCACCCAGCCAGGTGATCACCCCGGAGACCGCCTCGATCACCCGGCCGGCCACGCCGATGAACGCATCCATCGCGCCCGGCAGCCACTCGGCAAATGCTGCGACCATCGGCTCGATGACCGGCAGCAGCCGCTCGCCAATGGCAACAAAGGTGTCATCGATCACCCCGGCCACGCGTCGTTGGACGGCCGCGAACGTATCCGACGTCCGCGCCGCATCCCCGAGTGCCGCCCCCTGGCCCTCGATCATCAGCGCGTTGACCGCCAATGCCTTGTCCTGCTCGGTCAGTGCGTCCGTCGCCTCCTTGCCGGTCATCGCGAGCGCCCGCTCCTCGACGGCCGCCGCGTTGATCGTCGGGATAAATCGTTGGAGGCTGTCGTACTCGCCCCGGAACGCCGCGGACTGGGCATTGATGACCTCGGTCACGTCGGCGTTGTGGAAGGACGCCAGGTCCGCCGTGAGGGTCACCAGCCCCCGGCTCATGTCCGCCGACAGCTCCGGGGCGATGCCCAATTGATCGAACAAATTGCCGAATGAGCCGCTGGCCTCGAGCGCCTCGCGCCGGGAGATGCCGAGAGAAGCCGTCGTCGTCTTCGCCCAGTCGGTCATCGCCTTGCCCTGGTCGCCGAAGACCGTCGTGACTTTGTTCTCGGCTTCGACGACGCTCGAAGCGGAGGTGATGCTCTTGACCGCGAGCGCACCGACCGCCGCGATGCCCGCACCCGCACCGATCAGCGCCGCCTTGCCCACGGTGGCAAAGGTGCTCCCGATCTTGCTCATAGCGCTGTCGACGTTCTTCGTCGCCCGGTCGAAGCTCTTCGTGTCCCCGACAAATCTGACGGTTAAATCAGCCGTATCAGCCTCGCATCCGAGCACGCAACCGCTGTTGCTGGGCAGCCATCCGGTGCTGCCGCTGTTCTTCCTTGGCGACGTCCACCGCCACTGCAAACTCCCAGAGGGTCATGTTCCTCACCTCGGAGATCGGCTGCCCGTAGTAGCGCGCCAGCAGCAGGACGCTCCTATACCGCCGACGCTGGCTCAGTTTGGGCCGGCGGCCCGCGCGATCACCCGGCTCAGCTTTTCCGTGCCCGCCTGCGCCAACGTGTAGCCCGAATCGGTCCGCCGCCGGGTGAGGAAGACCAAACTCCGAATGAGCTTCGCGGTCGGCGTCTTCCCACTGGCCAGATCCGCGATGGCCTGGCCGCTCAGCTCCTCCAGCTCGACCGCCTCATCGACACTCAGATCGTTGATGTCGATGTCCAGAATCTCGGCCGGCTCGGCTTTCCCGTTCACGGGCTGTTTCGCCGCCGTCATGCGTTGCCCTCCTTCCGCCGCCGCAGTTGGCTCATCACCGGCGCGATGGCCTCGGCCCACCGGTCGGAGGCTGCCACAATCGGCGCGAACGCCTCTGCTACGGCCTCGGAGAGATCCTGCATGCCGGTGATGGTCATCGGCACCGCGGAGCGCTCCGGCAGCCGCCACACCGGGCCCACGCGCTTGGTCTGGAAGAGATCCATCCCTTCGGCCAGACCTTCGTTGACCGGCTCCGGTACGTCGCCGGGGTCGCGACCCCACAGGTCACCCGGATTCGCATGCCCGTTGCCTCGATAGCTCACGTTCCCTCCTGTCGCCTGCCCGCCCCATCCACCGCGCCGACAGGGAGTGAATGCGTGAGCGAAGATGTTTTCAGAGATGCCTCGAGAGGGCGCGCCCTCACCGGGACGTCTTTCAGCGCTTGCCGGCCAGCGTCCCCGCGCCGGGTTGCCCGGTCCGCCTCATAGTCCGGATCCCACTGCAGGGTATTCTTCCGGGTCATCGGCGCCGTCCTCGAGATCGGATCGCCCACTCCCGCTCCTGAATCAGTCCCTCGAGATGGTGCTCCCAGGCAACCGACATCCGGATGGTCCAGTGTACTGGTATCTTCACCCCGTTCACGACGTTCTTGCTGTCCGTGGCGTCGTAGCTGAAGCGACCACCGGGCTTGTAGCTGCCCAGCTCCCGGAGCTTGCGCGTCGCCCATTCCCGCCGCTCGGTGCTGTACGGATGTCCGGCCGGGCGTCCCCACTCGGACGGCCAGACGCTATCCGGCCGCTGATACGCCAGGTCGGCCGTCTCAATCGGTCCCCACTCGCTCACTTGGGCACCTCCGGCTTTGGGTACGCCGCCTCAAACTTGGCGGCCGCAGCGTCAACGTTCGTCTTCAGCAGCGCGAACAACTTCTGTTGACCGGGCCATGGACCGGCCTCCAACTCCCGCCAGCCGGGCTCTCCGCGCATGCTGCTGAGGATGTACGGTCGCAATACCGCCCGATGCATCGCCGGGTCATGCTCGCCGGGGCAGTGGCTGATCGCCGAAAGCAGCGCCGTCCACCTGCGTTGCTCCCAACGCGCCGCCGCGATCCGGGCCTGATTGCGTCGATGGGACTCCTCCTGCTGTGCCCGGATGGACGCCAGAATCTTGGTCGCGTCCGCTTCCGGGATCGTCGGCGACCCATCCCAGGCCGGCGTCATCTTGACGTTCCGTTTCGTCAGCTCCATCTGCACGAGCCGGCCATCCACCAACCGGGCCACGTCAGCGACCGGTACGGCCACCTTGCACCTCCTGCTTCCTCAGATCTTCCAGCGCCTTTCGGCCGATGGTCCATATCTCACGCTTCTCTGCCTCGCGACATGAGGCAGAGCACAGCTGTTGCCAGTAGCGGATGCCGGCGAAGATCGCCCCACACCGCCGGCAACGTCCATATGTACCAGTCCTGTCAGCCATACCGCTGCAACCTCTCGGCTGCACAATACATCGATTGTGGGAAGACTTCAAGGTGATGTGACCGGTCATGTCACCCCGTCCGGTCCCATCGGAGCGCCGCGATCCTCCGCGCCGTCTCCGATACCGTCCCACCACGAGCCGGCACCGACAGCGCGTTCATCAGCCGCGTCAGCGTCAACGCCTGTTGCCTCTCCTCTTTCATCGCCGCATGCATCCCACTCCCTCCAGCCGCGATCACCTCCGCAAGTCCGTTCAGCCGATCAACCGTCCTCGCCGCTTGCGTCACCAAAGCCAACTCATGGTCCGGAACCTCCCCTTCGGTCACCAGCACCCGCCAGAGCGCCCCTCCCCCTCGACCCAGTCCCTTTGGCCGACTTCTCGATGCCATCCGCTCCCTTTCCTCCAATACCGTTCACTTCTGACAAACTAGTTAGGACTAAGGAAGTATGTGCGAAGAGATGGGCGGGTGCTGGCGCGGGTCCCATTTCAAAGAAAATCGGGTGAGGGGGTCATCCGCGAACGTCCGCGCGCGAATGTTGTCGCAACGACGTAAAGAATCATTCCGATGCATCACTGTCGTTCATTGCCGGCCTCTTGTATGTCATGCGCACATCGTGAGCCGGTCTCCCCTCCCCCTCGGAGGGCCGGGGTATGGGCCGGGATCGGGTACCCGGTTCTCCAATGGCCGGTGATACGCCGGTCTCTCTGCTCCCCTCGCCGGCAACCGGCCTCCTCCTACCGTGCTAGGAGGAGACGCCCGCCCGGTACCTCGGGACTGAGGTGGGCAGGGTACCCCAGCACCAGAGGGGTACCCCTCGAGGGGGGTCAGCAACCGGCGTCGGGTCGAGGGGAGCAGCGCATCCCACGCGTCGGCGAGGGTCCGTGGAAAACTTACTGGGTACCCAGTACTCATCGGTGGGAACGCCCCAGCAGATCCCGTACCGCGGCGTCCTGCTGCTGCCGGCGCCGGTCCCACCGGCGCAGCACCAAGAAGGCCAGCACGAAGGTGATGCAGATAGCGAGCTGCACCCAGTTGTCGGTGGCCCAGCCCGCAATGAGCAGCCAATCATCGGTGAGCCGGGCCCAGCTGTCGGCCCAGTTCGCGGCGGTCTCCGCTTGCTTCTCAGCGATGGTCATCGGGTCCCTCCCATCACCGCGCGGCCCTTCATGATCCACTGCCAGTACTCGTCGCGTGACATGAACAGCGCTTGGCCACAGCCGGCGCAGCGCCAAAAGCGCTTGCCGTTCGCCTTCCGCATCTCCGACCGATACGCCGCCGGTCGGTCGCCAGCCGCCACGGAGCACTCCGGGCAATAGAAAGTCGGCGCCGCTTCCTCACGCTCCATGGCCGTTCCTCCTCGCCCCATTGAATGACCGGTGCTCCTCGTCGGGATCATCCGGACAGCAGATCCCACAGACGAGGATGCCCTCTCGGCTCCGTCGCCACGGGACGGCCTCTCCCCGGTGGAGCGTCCGTTCATGGTTGAGCCGGTAGTATTCGCCGGCGTCGTCGAAGTGCTGACTGCCCTCATCAAGTTCGGGCCACAATGCATTGGACCGCGTGCCATCGCGTGCCAGGCCCTCATCCGAACTTCCGTCCGAAAAGGTCTGTATTTCAGCGTCACTAGCGTCATCAGCGTCATTGGCCCCGTTCTCAGGCACGAAATCGGGGAAATCGGTGTGACGCTGGAGTGACGCTGAGTGACGCTGGGACGGGTCAGCGTCATCGCCAGCGTCATCGTTTTCGTGCCTAGAATGACGCTGTGACGCTGATTTCCACATACTTCCGGACGGAGCAATGGTGATGGGTCGCCCGCGCGCGGACCGTTGGCCGAATTCGATCACGATGCCCTCCGCCCGGAAGTGCGGCATCAGTGCTCGAAGCGCATTGGACACCCGCGTCCCGTCCTTGGGCCATCCATCCATCGCCTGCGTCTTCTCATCCACCCGGCCATTCAGCCACCGGAGGAGATCGGATGCCGTCCCGGTCCAAACCTCGCCGGTCGCAATGAGATCCCGAATGTGCGGACCGATCAGCGAGCCGTCGATGGCCGTCTGATTCGCCACCTTGATATTCGCCCGGTAAGCACGGAGAAACGCGCCGTCCTCCCAACCGAACGCAGATTCTGCTGCCGCCACCCAGTGCGCGAAGTCGGCCATCCGCGGCAGTCGCTCGACCGTGGTGTGCGGGCCAAGAGCAAGGGCCATGTAGACCCCATTGAGCAGGCCGCTCAGGATGACCGGTAGCTCCGCCTCGAACGCGGGCCAGAACTCGGACTCTCGTAATCTCCTCTCTTCTTCTACTTGTCCGAGTGTCAAACCGAGTGTGCGCTGAAGAAGGTCCCCGCGCCGGGCCAGCTCGCCGATGGAATTGAGCACAACCGGGCGGGTCGCTTGGAAGATCGCCTCCTCATCGTCCGTATACAACCGCCGGGTCGAGAACCCGGAGCCGGTCGAGAGTCGGCAGAGGCCATCGGAGAGCCACGAGGGGATCCCGGAGAGATTGCCGAGTGAGATCACCCAGCCGTTCCGCGCAGCGATAACCAGCTCATGCTCATTGCGCGGGTCCGTCCGCACCGGCGCCAGGTTCGGGTCGATCAGCCGGCGGAAAACCTTGACCGCCGTATCCTTGCCGCTGCCAGCTTCGCCGGTGAGAGAAAGCACCGGATACGGTCCGTGCGGATGAAATGCCCCGAGCAGGCAGGCGACAAAGAGGATGAAATCATCGTCGGTCTGCACATTGACGAACCGCTGGAGTCTATCCACCGAACCCAGGTGCTTCGCCGCTGGCTCCGGCAGTGGGAGCATGCCCGGCGTCCGGACGAACTTCACCGGCGAATCCTGCATGACGTGCCAGCCGGTCGGGCCGATCCCGACAATCCGCCAATCCCGGTCGGCAAGGTCCAGGTAGACGCGGCCGTCCTTGTGGCCGATCCGGGTGAAGACCGGCTCCTCCGGTCCCGCGTAGATCGCACCGGCCTCCAGAATATCGCGCGCCGTGTCCTGGGCCTCCCGGTTCGGGATCAGCTTGGCTTCATAGGCGATCTTGCGGAGCCACTGCCGGAACCCGGTTGACCGGATCGCCCATGTCTCCGTGTGACTCGCCACGCCGTCGGATACGTTGACCGACGCGTAGGCTATCCGCTCCGGACTGTGGAAGGTCTCGATGCCGGCGTTCTTGGCCAGCTTAACGAGCTGTTCCGCCTGAGACTTCCGGGCGGCGCGTGGTTCATTCGGGGCGCTAGAATCACTACTGGGATTCGGTGCTGTTGTCACCGACGTCCTCCATGACGGCCGGCGCGGTAACGCCGGCCGTATCTTTTATTGTTCGCCGGCGGAGCGCCTCGTACGAGAGCTTGGCGAAGTAGGCCTTCCGGGCATAGCCGACCCGCCGCTCCCGGTCCGCTGGCGACAGACTGCGCGTGGGGTCGACTTCATCCAGGAAACGCTTCTCGAATGCGGATCGGGCGGCAGCCGTGGCGGCGGCCGGATCGGCCGTGTTCGCCCACTTGTGGAGCGAGGCGATCCGCGCCCGCTGGCTTCTCTGCTCGGGGGTCAACATGACAAACGGCCCTCCCCGGCGCCCCACTGCCCGAAGGCCTCAGGATCGCGAGAAAGGCCGCTCGTCCGGCTCTCGTCCGTATTTCGTTAGATCCGATCATAGCACAGCCGTCACCCCGGTGTCCTTGGCGTCATGCCGGGCGAGTGCCTGCTCGACCACATTCCACGAGATCAGCTGGAAGACCTGCCTGCCGGGTCGGTACTCCAGCGTATCGACGCGGAGGGCGGACGCATTCAGCACCTCGCGGAACCCGCAGGCCGGACAGATCACACCGCAGGGCAGGGCGATGACCTCAAAGCCGAGCCGCCCGGCTGGCTGATGTGCCCCTCCCTCCGGATCGCGCCGGCTCTTGGCACGGTCTATCTGGTACCAGATAGGTTCGTCCCGCCGGAGCGCCCAGCTGGGGTCGAAGACCAGCGACCGGGGATTGTCCCCGCGATGGAGATGGGGAAGGTCGACGACGCGCGTGATCCGAGCGCCACAGGTCAGCGCGCAGACGACCCACCAGTCATCCCTGTTCGCGAGCCGAACCAAGGGTCCCATTAGATCCGGTCCCCCGGCGAGAGCCGCCGGTGCGCCTGCCGGGCCCGCTCATCTGCAGCACTGGCCGCGTATCGCCCGATCATCTGCCGACTGCGCCAGCCCGCCAATCTCATAAGATCTGCCTCTCCGCCGCCCGCGCTCAGCCAGAGGTGCGCCATGACATGCCGGAGCTGATGGGGGTGCACGCGCGGAATCCCGGCCTCTGCGCACCGGCGCTCGAGCATCTGAAAGAGGCCGCTGTCGGTCAGTGCGCCGCCGGCCCCCAGCCACAACGCATCGAGCGCAGCATCCTTGTGCGTCCGGCGGACCCTCAAGTACCGGTCCAAAGCGGCAGCGGACTTCCTACCAAACGGTGTCTGCCGGTAGCGTCCGCCCTTGCCGAGCACCGTCACGACGCTCTGCTCGAGGTCCACATCGGCAACCCGAAGGCCGGTAGCCTCGGCCCGACGCAGGCCACAATCGATCAGCAGGCGGATCAGCGCGCTGTCGCGCCGGGCGAGGAAGTCTCGGCCATCGGTCGCCTTCAGCAGGCGCCGCAGGTGGTCCTCGGAGACAATCGGCGGTGGCTGCTCGGCCACCTTGGGCGGATGCATCCGGGCCATGGGCGAGGCCGGGATCTCGCCCTCTTCCTGGGCCCACCGGAAGAACTGCTGGAGCGACCGGTAGCGATTCGCCGCCGTCGTCGGCTTCCAGCGAGCCGCCTGGTCCGCGATGAACGACTCGACGTGCTCCCGCGTAATGGCCGTGACGTCGGTCGGCATGCCGGCCTCTGCCAGGTACGCGCGAAAGAGGGTCAATGCCTCGAGGTAGCTCTTGACGGTCCGCGGACTCTTGTTCTGCGCACGTAGGGCGAGGCGGAATGAGGCCGTAAGGGTCCCGATGTCCCCGAACGCAGTCGATGTCTTCACCCCGGCCTCCTGACCGGGGGAATGATATCATCTGCGTTCGGGTTGTGCTACCGGGCTCTGGTGGTTATCGTCTGCCTTTAGGCACTTGGTGAGCCGCGTAGGACTCGAACCTACAACCCGCTGATTAAGAGTCAGCTGCT
>WHTR01000005.1 GCA_009377635.1 Chloroflexota bacterium | reverse complement strand
GCCCTCAAGGAGCTGGTCGAGGCGTTCAAGATCGTCGTGCGTCAAGAAACGGGAGGAGACTTCCCCGCGAAACCGTATGAGCAGCTCCGCCTCGCCATCGCGGCCGTGTTCGACTCCTGGATGGGAGAGCGCGCGTTCGTCTACCGACAGGCGAACAAGATCCCCCACAATCTGGGGACAGCGGTCAACGTTCAGATGATGGTCTTCGGTAACATGGGCAGCAGCTCAGGGACCGGGGTAGCGTTTACTCGCGACCCCGCGACCGGAGAGCCGGGGCTCTATGGGGATTTCCTGGTCAACGCCCAGGGGGAGGATGTGGTGGCCGGTATCCGGACGCCGATGCCGATCAGCGAGATGCGCAACATCCTCCCGGACGCGTACGCCCAATTCGCCGAGATTGCCAACCGCCTCGAGCGGCATTATCGGGACGTGCAGGATGTCGAGTTCACCATCGAGCGCGGCTCCCTGTACATGCTCCAGACGCGCACAGCGCAGCGCAGCGCAGCCGCCGCCGTCCGGATCGCCGTCGACATGTTCCGGGAAGGGCTCATCACGAAGGAGGAGGCGCTCCTGCGGGTCCAACCGGACCATCTCGTGCAGCTGCTGCTCCCGCGCTTCGAACCAGCCACAAAGCAACGCGCCATTGACGAAGGGCGACTGCTGACGGTTGGGGTCTCGGCCTCGCCCGGCGCCGCCTGCGGTCAGGCAGTCTTCGATGCGGACCGGGCGGATGAGCTGGGCCGGGATGAGCAAAAACTGATCCTCGTGCGACCGGAGACCTCCCCGGACGACGTCCACGGGATGATCGCGGCCCAGGGCGTGCTGACATCACGTGGCGGGAAGACCAGCCATGCAGCGGTGGTGGCACGGGGGATGGGCATTCCCGCCGTAGTGGGCGCGGCGGCCGTGACCATCGACCTCTCCGGCCGAAGGATGCACATCCGGGACAACGTGGTCGCCGAGGGAGACTGGATCTCGCTCGACGGCGCGACCGGCGAGGTGTTCGTCGGTGAGATTGAGAGCCGTCCGCCAAGTCTCGAAGAGGATCGGAACCTATTGGACTTGCTTTCCTGGGCAGACGCGGGACGTCGGCTGCAGGTGTGGGCCAACGCCGACTACCCGCGGGATGCGCAGCGCGCCCGAGAATTCGGCGCGCAAGGCATCGGCCTGTGCCGCACCGAGCACATGTTCATGGAGCCGGAGCGCCTCCCGATTGTCCAGCAGATGATCCTCGCGGCTCCGGAGGCCACGCGCCTTCAAGTCGAGGCCGAGCGCCTCCGCGCGGAGATCGCGGACGCGCCGGAGGCCCGACGTCCGGATCTCGAACGCCGCCTCGCCGAGGCTGAGGAGCGTCTCGGGCCGGCGCGCGCGCAGTACGAGGGCGCGCTCCGGCGTCTGCTGCCCATCCAGCGGGAAGATTTCAAGGGCATTCTCCGGGCGATGGAGGGCCTCCCGGTCGTGATCCGCCTGCTCGATCCACCGCTCCACGAGTTCCTGCCCCGGTACGAGGATCTGCTGATCGAGGTCAGCGAGCTCCGCCGGGCACCGTCGGACGGCAGCGACAACCTAGCTCGAAAGGAGGCGCTGCTCCATGCTGTCGAGGCGCTTCGGGAGACCAACCCCATGCTCGGGCTGCGCGGCTGTCGACTCGGACTCCTGTTCCCTGCTATCACCGAGATGCAGGTCCGCGCGATCTTCGAGGCGGCCTGCGAGCTGAAACGCGCGGGCGTCGACGCACGGCCCGAGATCATGATCCCCCTCGTGGGCCACGTCAATGAGCTGAACCGGGCTCGGAGCCAGCTCGAGGATGTTGCCAAGCAGGTGATGGCGGAGCAAGGCGTATCCGTGGACCACAAGTTCGGAACCATGATCGAAGTGCCTCGGGCGGCGCTGACCGCTGATGACATCGCACAGTCCGCTGAGTTCTTCAGCTTCGGAACGAACGACCTCACGCAGATGACCTACGCCTTCTCCCGGGACGATGCTGAGGGGAAGTTCCTGGCACGGTACCTGGAGGACAAGATTCTCCCCGACAACCCGTTCCAGACGCTCGACGCCAGTGGCGTCGGTAGGCTCGTCCGGATGGCGGTCGAGGATGGGCGACGGCGACGGCCGGACCTCGAGCTCGGCGTGTGTGGTGAACACGGCGGTGATCCGGCGTCAATCGCCTTCTTCGATGAGGTCGGGCTCGACTACGTGAGCTGCTCGCCGTTCCGCGTTCCTGTGGCCCGGCTCGCCGCCGCCCAGGCCCAGCTGACGCCCGGCGGCTACACGACGACGTAACGCCTCATGAAGGAAGCATCGCCGGTCGAGCAGGTCCGGGCGGGAGTCGACATCGTCGACCTCGTCGCGCAGTATGTCTCACTCAAGAAAGCCGGTCGGACCTTCAAGGCGCTCTGCCCGTTCCACACCGAGAAGACGCCCTCCTTCGTACTGTTTCCCGATACCGGACGCTGGCACTGCTTCGGCTGTGGGGAGGGAGGCGACGTCTTCTCGTTCCTCATGAAGATCGAGAATCTCTCCTTTGCCGAGGCGCTCCGCCGCCTCGCGGACCGAATCGGTGTTCCCGTTTCATACGCTCGGGAGAGCGACGAGCGCCGGGAGGCCAATCGGCGTCTGCACGCCGCCAACGAGGCGGCCGCGGTCTACTACCACAGCGTCCTGCTCAACTCCGCCGCGGGCAAGAAGATCGTCGCGAGCCGCGGGATCTCGGAGGAATCGGTCCGCTCGTTTCTCCTTGGGCTGGCGCCGGACAGCGCCGACGCGGTGCAGCGGCAACTCCTCAGTCAGGGCTTCACGCCGGAGGAGCTGCTGGCAGCCGGCCTCCTGTATGCGCCCGAGGATGGACCTCCACGGGACCGGTACCGGGGCCGCCTCATGTTTCCCATCCGCGAGGTCGAAGGCCACATCGTCAGCTTTGGTGCGCGGGCGCTGGCCAGTGACGCGCAACCGAAATATCTGAACGGCCCACAGACGACGCTCTTCGACAAGGGGATGGTACTCTTCGGGATCCATAGTGCCCGCGATGCAATCCGCCAGGAGCGCCGAGCCGTCGTCGTCGAAGGCTACGTCGATGTCGTCATCGCCCATCAGGAGGGATTCCGAAACGTCGTGGCGACCCTGGGCACATCCATAACAGACCGACAGCTACGGCAGCTCGCGCGGATCGCATCGGAGATCTGTCTTGCACTCGACCCAGACGCCGCCGGCGAGAGCGCGGCCCTGCACGGCGCGGAGGTGGCTCGCACGGCGCTTGCCGATGCCGCTGTCCCGGTTCCGACCTGGCGCGGCCTCGTGCGGTACGAGGCGACATCCCGCGCGCGCATTACCAGTGCCGCCCTGCCCCAGGGAAAGGATCCTGACGAGGTCATCCTCGGCGACCCAGACCAGTGGCGCGCCGCCATCGCGAATGCCCGTCCAGTGGTCGAGCACGCGCTCGACTGGGTAGCGACTCGACACGACCTCTCAACAGCGCGGGGCAAAGCCGAGGCTGCAGACGTGCTCGCCCCCCTCCTTCGCGACATCGCTGATCCGATCCAGCGCTCCCATTACATCGAGCTCAGCGCCCAGCGCCTGGGCGTCGACTCAACAGCGGTCGCGGAGCGCGTGCGCTCCGAAGCAGCCAAGGGCCGCGCGCTGGGGACCAGTGGCCGACGCGCCGGCCCGGGACCCGGCGCCAGGACACCGGAGACAGGGCGGCACGTGCCGGCTTTCCGGCCGCAGTCCGCTGATCCCCGGCCTCATCCCAATCCTCCTGCGCCTCCTGTCGGCGGGAGCGAAGAGTACTACGCCATCGCACTGTTGGTCGCCGCGGCCCAACGCGGTCTCCCAACCATCGATCTGGAGACAACAGACTTCGCGGACCCATCGGCCCGGGCGTTGGCCATGCGCGCCGCGGAGACGCTGCGTTCGACAGGCCGCGGGGAATGGCGGCCCGATCCGTTAGCCCTGGTCACAGACCCGTGGCTCGAAGAACCCACGGCGCGAGTGCGCCAGTTGCTGCGGGATGTCGAGGCGTTGAGTGACGCGCAGGTTTCGGCAGCCGCCCAGTCCATCGCGCGGCAGGTCCGGTCGATACGCCTCACACTCGAGCTGCGCGACCTGACGGCACTCTTACCGGACATGGACCCCGACGCAGCGGACCAGATCAAGGCGAAGATCCTCGAGCACAATCGCGAGCTGGCAGCACTGCGCAGGACGGACGCCGAGCAGCCCAGAGGGCCGAGTGCGCTCGGCCGGCGGGTCGCCGCGGTACCAGCGCGCTTCCGACACAGGGAGTTCGGGCGGCCAACGGAATAGCCCGGGCGTGGAGGTGATACAGCGTTGGATGAGCGGAAGCCTCTCGCCGGCCGCTATCGCATTCTGCGCGAGATCGGGACCGGTGGCATGGCGCGCGTGTTCGTCGCCGAGGACACCGCGCTCGGCCGGCGCGTTGCCCTGAAGGTCCTGCATCCCCAGTACGCGGCCGACCAGGGGTTCGTCGCCCGTTTCGAGCGAGAAGCTCGCGCGATCGCTGCCCTGAGCCATCCCGGAATTGTCGACGTCTACGATGTCGGCACAGAAGGTGGCAATCACTTCATCGTCATGCAGCTCGTCGAAGGGAAGTCTGCCAAGGACCTCATCCGAAGAGGCGAGGCCACGGTCGACATGTCGATCGATATCGGTGTCCAGATCGCCACGGCGCTCGACTACGCGCACCGGGCAGGCATGGTGCACCGAGACGTGAAGCCACACAACATCCTCGTCAGCTCTGAAGGGGCAGCCAAGCTCGTCGACTTTGGAATCGCGGTTGCGAGGGGGAGCGCATCCCTCACTGAGGCGGGCAGCGTCCTCGGGACCGCGCACTATCTGTCGCCTGAGCAGGCTCGCGGGGCTCCCGCGACGCCGGCCTCGGATCTGTACTCTCTGGGCGTCGTGCTCTACGAGATCGCAACAGGCCGACTGCCGTTCGAGGGGGAGAGCGCCATCGAGATCGCGACGAAGCATGTCACGCAGCCGCCCCCACCACCCTCACGATTTAACCCTGCGGTGCCGCCCAGCGTGGAGCGCGCTATTCTCCATGCGATGGAAAAGGACCCGGGGCGACGACCTTCGACGGGCGCTGAGCTCGCCCGAGAGCTTCTCCAGCTCGATGACTTTGCGGAGCAGCCCACGCGGCTGGTCCGCGCAGCCGAGCCCAACGCTCCACCCCTCGCGCGGGTCGCCGGGACACATGGGCAGCGAACAGGGAGCGTTGTCGGTCCCGCAGCTCGGCGCCGCAGCGAGACCTGGCCGATCGTGGCCCTCGGTCTGATCGCCTTCATCCTCGTTCTCGGGCTGGTGCCGCTGTGCAGCGCCGCGCTCCAGGGCGGGGGCGGGTAGGCAAGCGTGACGTCCATGACGATCCACCCGTTTCGCGGCACGTACCCTACGATCAAGCACCGGCCTGGGCGATGAGGGCGGAGGCGTGATCACCTCCGAGCCCTCGGTGCCCGGGCCCGGCTCCCCCGCAGCTCCGCTTCCCCGTGCCTTCTATCAGCGTCCGACGCAGGAGGTCGCGCGCGACCTGCTCGGTCGCGACCTCACCCTCAGCCTACCCGACGCGGCGCCAAGGATTGGGCGGATCGTCGAGACCGAGGCCTACCTTGGCGAGCTGGACCGGGCCTGTCACGCGTGGCGAGGCCAAACGCAACGCACGGCCCCGATGTACGAGGAATCCGGGCACGCGTACATCTACCTGATCTACGGCATGTACTGGTGTCTCAACGTCGTGACGGAGGAGGTGGGGCAACCGTGCGCGGTGCTACTCCGCGCAGTCGAGCCGATCGCCGGCCTAGCTCTGTCCGCAGACGGCCCGGGCAAGCTGTGCCGGGCATTTGGGCTGAACGGCGCCTGGAACCGAGCGGACCTGACCGTGAGTCCGCTTGGGATCACGCCGGGCGAGCCCATCCCGCCGGAGAACGTCGGCGTCAGCCCGAGGATTGGCGTGGACTACGCTGGTGAGTGGGCTCTGCGTCCTCTGCGCTACTTTATCCGCGGCAACCGCTCCGTCTCGGGGGCACGCAGCCCGCGTTCGCGGCGTGGAGGGCGAAAGAGAAGCCTCAGCGTTTGAGTGTGCCAGAGAGCGTTGCGAGAAAGGCCACAACGATCGGACCCACCGCGACCAGGCTCGCCCCTTGGATTGGCGCGCAGTCCGCGGCCCCCGCCACCTTCTGGCTGAGGAGATCGTCCCACAGACGCCAAGTCCCTGGGTGCTCCTGTCCCAGGCGCCAGGCACCCGCACCGCGGAGCCCATACTTCGCCACGAGGTCAAGCTTTGCTCCGACGGAGCGATCATCCTCGAACCAGACGTCATGCGCCTCACCATCTCGCTCATACGAGAACGTGGCAGACCCGACCTCCGGGTCGAACTGCGCGGTTGCGCCGGTCGTCGCGAGCACCTCCCCCGTATCGACGTAGCGCAGCGCGCGGGCCGGCGGCCCCTGCGCGAGGTTCCAATCGTATCCGTAGAATGCCACTCCCAGGATGACCCGGTCGACCGGGAGCTGGGTGGCCGCGAATGCCATCACCTGGTCCACCCACGAAAGCGGCGAAGTGGATCCCGGTATGGAGCTCGCGCTCGTGCGGTACCCGTAGGCCATGATGAGGTAGAGGTCGGCTGCCCCTGAGATGGCCGCGTAGTCGTATGCGCCTGACCAGCCGGTGACCATGTCACCATTCTTCGCAGGGAGCGCGATCGCGAACACCTTGCCGGACGCACGCAGACGATCGCCAAGCGTCCGGATGAACGCAGTCAGCGCATCGCGATCGGCAGGATCGACGCCCTCGAAATCGAGCGCCAGCCCGTCCCATTGCGACGCCGCCGCTACCAGCTCGTCCATGGCGATCGCTGACAATGCGGGGTCGCCGAGGACGGGATGCGCCGCGTCGTGATTCTCAAGCGCGACCGACGGAAGGACCACCACCTCTGAGGATCGGAGGAAGGCAACCACGTCACCCACCTCCGAGGACCGAACGCGGCCGTCGCCACTCATCGTCAGCCAGTGTGGGGCGACGACATCAAGGCGCTGCACATTCTCGCGCAGCGAGTCGAACGACGCCCGGTCCAGCGGGAAATAGTACGCCATGCGGAGCGGGCGGTCAGTCTGCAGGGCGTGGAGCGAAGATTGGGACGCTTCAGCCGGGATCAGTCGATACACCTGCGTCGCAGCCAGAAGGACGACGACGGCAGCTGCCGTGAGGAGCCGGCGGGCTCGACTCGCGCTGACGAAGCGAAATACATGTGCCATTGGGCGCAGATTATACCGTCAGCCAGTCCTCGGGGCACCTCTGACCGATGCCCGTTCAGGGAACTTTGCGCGCAGAATCGGCACTCACCTGACACAATCTGGGCGAGCGAGACTCCAGCAGAGGATTGCCCGCCCGACGAGGACGCGCGTAGAATAACGACGCCTTAGCCGCATGGTAGGTGGGAAGCAATGCGTGTAGGGACGAAGATCGACGTTCTCGCCCTGCTCGACCAAATGGAAGAGGTTCTCGCATCCGCCCCGGGCTTTCCCGTCGGGGGCCGCATCGTCGTGTCGCGGGATCAACTGCTGGACCTTATCGATGTGATCCGAGACGAGATGCCAGATGCAATCGTGGAGGCCGACCGCATCATGCGTGAACGAGAGCGCATCGTAACTGAGGCGCGCGACGAGGCGGAACGTGTTCTCGACCGTGCCCGCGACCACGCCGCATATGTGGTCTCCGAACACACGATCCGCAAGTCGGCGGAGCTCGAGAGAGAGCGGATCGTCAACCACGCTCGCGAGGAGGCAGCCGAGCTATCAGCGAACGCGGACCACTACGCGCAGGAGCTCTTCGCCCGGCTCGAGGAGGAGGCACTTCGTCTAGCGGCCGACATCCGGAAGGCAGCAGCACGCATACCATGATCGAGCCGAAGTGCGAAGCGTGACGCTGTCCGTCACGGACGGTTTCAAGTTCGGCTGTGGGATCATTCTGGCCGTCGCGTTCGCCGCAGCGATGCTCGTCCTACTGGTCTCCGTGACCGTCTTCGTCTCGACAATCTTCGGGATCCGCATCCCCCTGCCGATGGCTTGACCACTCGCTATCCACCGGCCTGGCTCGTAAGAAGGATCGCCTCTGCGACGTTCCGCATCGAGCTGCGCCGGTTCATGCTCAACCGTTGGATCCGGCGGTAGGCCTCCGGCTCACTCAGCCCCTGCGTCGTCATGAGTACGCCCTTCGCGCGCTCCACGATCTTCCTGGTCTCCAGCGCGGCCTTGGCGTCGCCGGCTTCCCGCACCATGTGCTGGAACTCCGCGAACCGCGCCAGGGCAAGCTCCATTTGCGGAACAAGCTGCATCTCCGTAAACGGCTTCGCGACGTAGGCGAAAACGCCGGCGTCTTTTGCGCGCTCGACCAGCTCGCGATCGTTGTACGCTGTGACCAGAAGCACGGGGGCGATGCGCTCCTCGCTCAGCACCTGTGAGGCCGCGATGCCATCGAGCTCCGGCATCATGATGTCCATGATCACGAGATCAGGCTTGAGCTGCCTCGCCAGCTCCACGGCCGTCTGTCCGTCCGAGGCCTCGCCCACAACCGTGTAGCCCTGCTCCAGGAGCAGCTCGCGCAAGCCCATTCGCGGGATCGCTTCATCTTCGGCGATGAGCACACGGTCACCGGGCATCGGTCGTGTCCCCCATTGGTACAACTGACCTACTCATGCGTATTTTCCACCCACACGGCACACGGGCGCCACCGGTTTCCCCGAGGGCCAGTGGCGTGGCGCTCGCGCGTCCGGTGGTTCGTTCTTCGCACCTGACCGGCCCTGGACGACGTCCCTGACGCCGAGCTACCCGATGGGCCGGCACAGCTCCTTCGGGAACGAGATCTGGGCGATCGTGCCCTGTCCGTTCGCCAACTGGAGCTGGCCCCTCAGATCATCCCGCACGAGCGTCTGGACGATCTGGAGCCCCAGCGTCGGACTCGTTCGCAGATCGAATCCGGGTGGGAGGCCAACGCCATCATCGGCCACCTCGATCACCATGCTGGAGTCCATCTCGCGCAGCGTGACTCGGATGCACCCTTCATCGCGGCCGATGAAGCCATGTTCAACAGCGTTCTGGAGCAGCTCGTTCAGGGCCAGGGCACACGAGGTAGCCTGCTGCGCCGGCAAGGCGAAGGTCGCACCGTCTACGGTTATCAGGATCCGCTTCTCGCGATCGTTGATGCCTCCTGCCACCTCGACCACCATGCGATTGCAGACGTCCCGGATGTTGATGTCGCTGCTATCCCCCCGGGAGAGGAATTCATGGACAACAGCGATGCTCAGAACTCGCCCGATCGTCTCCCGGAGCGCCTCCCGAACACTCGGCTGCGCGGCCCGCCTGGCTTCCATGCGGAGGAGGAATGCGACGGTCTGGAGGTTGTTCTTCACGCGGTGGTGGACCTCCTGGATCATCGCCGACTTGATCTTGAGCTCCTGCTCTCGCCGCACCTCCTCGCTAATGTCCTGGATGAATACGACGGCCCCCTCCGGGGCGTCGTGCAGCCCCGCGGCGCCGCGGAACGGCCCCATCCGGCGGCGCTGCGGAAAGAGGGGGGCGACCCGTTTGATCCAGATCTGGTCCTGCTCCTGGATGCGCTGCTCGAGGCAGACGCCTCGCTCCATCGCCCGAAAACAGATGTACTCGTTCGTGTCGAGCTCCGAAATCTGCTCGCCGAGCAGGTTGTCGACGTACCCGACCCGCCGGTACTGGTTCTCGGCGATGGAGCTCATGTACCGAATGATGCCGTTCTTGTCCACGATGAGCACGCCGTCGTGCTCGGTCAATCGACCCAGTGTGCCGGCTCGTTCCAGCTTCCCCGCGAAGCCCTGGTCCCGGACTCGGGTGACGACCGACCGGAAGAGGCTGTCCCGCCGCTGAAATCGCTCATGCTCGATGAGATTCATGTTGAGACTCACGGCAGCGATGACCCGATCGTCTGGGCTCCGAACGGGAAACACATCCTGCACGGTTGGGGCTCCCCACAAGAGGGTACCGCTCACTGACTGGTGGGCCCTCCCATCGTTGAGGACGCGGAAGATCCGCGTCTGCTCTGATCGGCGCACGAGACGGCCAGCCTGGCTCTGCGGGTAGAGGGACGGCACCGGGTTCGGCGTCGCGTGAGACACGATAACCGCGCCGCCGTCGGCGCGCGCATACACGAGGAGATCGCCGTGGGACACGTCGGCAACGAGCGGAAGTGCCTCCTGGACATGATCGAGCAGCGCAAAGTCGTCTGGTTGCAGATCAACAGTGGCCTTGTAACGGTCGAATGCGCTAGGGGACAGCATCAGTACACCAGACTGTGCACGGCGAGCGTCCCTTTCCGGGATCGCTGACGCGGGTCGTACCTTCCTCAAGAGTGTCGTCGAGTACATGGTACGAAATGTTCGTCAAGCGGTCGCAATGGGCCCTCAGGCCCCCACGAAGAGAGCCGTCGCGTACATCGCGGCGACGCCTGCCGCGAAGCCGATGATAGTCGAGGGCTGAGCCAGCTCGCGAATGCTGCGCCGTCGGACAATTGCAGCAATCTGGTAGACAACCTGCAGTGCGGCGCCGGCGCCCACCGACAGGAACAGGATGGCGATGACCGGCGCATACGCCAGGCCACCGATCCATGCCCCAACGATCGTCGGGACGCCCGCCAGGAGCCCGACGCCGGCGAGAAAGGGAAAGCCGACCCGGTCGTGGGCGACCGGTCCCGCGATTCCGAGCCCTTCCGTCACGTTGTGGATCGCGAATCCCGCGACGAGCGACGCACCCAGGGCGACCTCGCCGATACCGTACGCCGCTCCAACCGCCATCCCTTCCCCAAGGTTGTGCAGGCCGATGCTAAGGGCGACGAAGGCCGCGAGGGCGCGCCGGCCAGCCGCATCGTCTCCTGCCGCTCGCTGTCCGTTTCCCGCGACGAGCTGCAATACGACGAGCGTGATGACGACGGCGGCCAGGATCAGACCGATGCCGTGGTACGCTGGCGGGAGGGCGACCGCCATCTCGACAGATTCCGCGAGTGCATCTGCGGCCAGGAAGACGAGCAGGCCAGCCGTAAAGGCGAGAGCGACGTGCACCCACCGGCGGTCCAACGTCCGCAGGAACGGATACCACAGGAGGCCGATGGCAACGGGTATGACGCCCACGTACATGCCAACCATCGTGAGGGCCGCAAACCAACGCCCGTCGAACTGAGGGCTCTCAACGGCCACCGGGATCTCGCCGGCCATGACGGTCCCCGTGGAGGTGAGAAGCTTGACCTCATGACGCTCGCCCTCAACCCACGGGTAGGGGATCGTGACCGTCGCTCGACCGAGATACGGAAGGCGGCGTTCCGGGACCACGCTGTGTTCCCAGTAAGCGTCGTCCACGAGCACCTGCGCGACTATCACTGGCTCGGTGCCTGCATTGACCACGGTCATGACGAAGCGAGGCGGGTCCGCCCGGATCTCGATCCGCTCGATGGAAAGCTGTTCCACTGGTGGCGCGCCGCGATTGAGGACGCCGAGCGGGCCGAACCAGGCAAGGGCCCCGAGGAGCGCACCAAGCAGGATGATGGGCAGAGCGGCGGCCATCCAGAGGGGATGACGGAAGCCCGTCAGCTCCCACGCAGCCCCGGATCCGCTCACCGCGCCTTCGCCGCCTCCCTTACCACGCCCGGCGCCTCCTAGATGACCTCAAAGAATCCCATCCATCCGAGCTCGGCAAACTCACTCTGGTGCGCGTGGAACATGTACCTGCCCGGGGGCAGGCCGGCGTCCGCAAAGGAGAACTCGAGAATCCCGCGCTGCCCTTGGCACTGCATCACCGTGTCCACCATGCGAAGCGTGGGCTCCAGCGTCGTGCCGTGGTCGTAGTAGTTGAAGAAGAATCCGTGGGTGTGGATCGAGTTCACGGGGTCGAACTCGGTCATGTTGACGAGGTAGAGGCGCTGGACCTGATCTCTCCGAACGGGGATGGGATACTGCATGTAATAGAACGCGACCGTGTTCGCCGCATACACCTCGTTCTCCCCGTCGAAATCCGTGTCGAACGAGTTCATGACCATGACCATCTCGTTGATCGCCTGGCACGCCGGCTCCCGATGGTTTCGGCGCGCTGCCAGCTCCCGCTGGGGTCCCCCATGACGCGCCGGGTCCGGGTCGATGACGAATACGCCGTACAGCCCTTTGGCGATGTGTCGCTTCAGGGGAATCGCGTGACAGTGGTACAGGTGGCAGCCGTACGGCCGCGCCTCGAACTCGTAGGTGAAGCTGTCGCCCGGTTCGATCACACCGCGACCAACCCCCGGAATGCCGTCCATGTCCGGGCCGTGGAAGCCGTGGAAATGGATCGTGTGCGCGTGCGACGCCCCATTCGTGAAGTGGACCTGAATCATCTCCCCCTCGATGCATCGAAGGGAAGGGCCCGGCGCCCGCCCGTTGTACGTCCACGCGTTGAAGACGACCCCCGGGGCCACCTCGATCTCCTGGTCCGCCGCGGTTATCCAGTACTCCCGGAGCCTCCGGCCGTCGGGCAGCCGGCTCGTGGCGCCATAGTCCCATTCCGACAGCATCTCCATTGGGTCGAAGCCAAGGCGCTGCACATCGACAGTTCCCGCCACGGTGTTCGAACCACCATGAGCCGACGCGTGATCGCCCGGTCCGGGCCCGTGGCCACCTGCGCCGCTCGGGGTCTGAGCCTGTCCCCGAACCGGGGCGGACACTGCTGGCGCAGCTATGCCGGCGGCCACCAGGACACGCCCGGCGACTGCCAGGAACGCGCGACGGGACCGTAAACCCCACAGGGACGGCATACCTTCTCACTCAGTCGTTCGAGCGCGGATCCCAGACTCTCCCTGCTCCACCCGAGCGGCCGCGCGGAACCAGCGCTATCGCTCGGGCGGTCTGTCGAAGGGCTCGGAGTAGGGGTTACGCGCGATGACGATCCAGCCTTCGCGCTCTGTGGCGGGGAACCGGCCCAGCCGGAGGTCGCCTACCTGAGCACGCTTCCACATCGGATAGAGCGGCAGCGGAAACAGGTTGTCACCCGAGTGGACATCGAACAAATAGTGGTGCCGCGGACAATCGATGGCAGGCCCGTGGAAATGCCCTTCAACCAGTGACGCTGCCTCGTGCGGGCAGAGCGCCTGAAACGCGACGGGCTCACCGCTGAGGAGCCGCCCCACCACCACGCGATGCTCTCCCGCCTGCAGCTCGTGAAGCTGGCCCGGCGCCAGCTCCGCGGCTGGCATCACGTGCACGTACTCGTCTCTCCATGGCTCCACAGAGACCGCCCTCGCCGTGTTGTCATGCTTCTCCTGCCACGACGCGCGGCGCCGCCGCGCTCGCTCGGCATCGCTGAACCGACGGCGGCCGCTGCCCGACCGCCGAGGGCGAGCAGCGGCCACTCCGCGTACCGCCGATGAACGAGTCGTGATGAGGCAGACTCACTGCCGTCCGACATCTGCAGTCATGTACCGGGCGACGTACGGAGACACGCCCGGGGATCCGCGGCGGAAGTGGCCAGACGGCCCCTCGCCGAGGAACTCGCTGAACCAGGCCTCGTGCTCGATCTCCTCGTTCAGAATTGCCAGAGCGAGCTCGTAGGTTCTGTGGTCCTTCCCGAACGTGTAATGACAGATGTCGGTGTACGTGCGGATGGCACACCGCTCCGCTTCGACCAGCACCGTCAGCAGATCCTGGACTGAGCTGGGCTGTCGGCCCGGGTATTCGCCGAATGTCGTCCGTCCAGCGCCGCGCCGCTCCGCCGCCACGCCGCCGAGGGTGTCGGGGAGATAGGCATCCGGACACCCCGCCTGGTCGGCGAAGGGGCGGATGTCATCGGGAAGCTTGCCGCCGAGCTCGTAGATCCGCGGAACCAGCGCCTCGAAGTGGTTTCGGTCCTCGATGCGGGCGTCCTCGATGATCTCCTTTATACCCTCCCCCTCCAGGCCGATGGAATTGACCCGGAGGATGGTGTAATAGTAGAAGGTGGTGAACTCCGCACCCGCCGCGGCGACGAGCTTCGTCAACAGCTCATTGACGTTGATGCCTGCAGCCTCGACAACCTGTCGCGCTACTTTGCCCATGAGTCTCCCTCCTCTTTCGCAATCGGCCATGGACCCTCGAGCTCGCCGGGAGCTCCGTCACAACGCAGTCGACTCCCGCGCTTCTTGCTGGAATCGCGGCTCGCCTTCCCGATGGACACCTCCCCTCTCATCAACCTCCACGTGCGCGCGGCGAGGCTGGCGCCTCGCCGGCCGCTGACCCGATCGTGACCTCGCCCTCTGGGACAAGCGCAGCAAGACGATCTACGAGGGCAGAGATCACCCCCTCTCGGGAGTCAGCGTTCGCCGCTGCCAGCACCTGCCCCCCGTCGCGCGCCACGGCCGACCAGCAGCCTCCTCAGGTCTTGTAGAGACGCACCTCATACACGTCGCGCCCGACAGTTGCGATCACTACGTCCGTCATCCAGTCCTCTGATCGGCCCTGATGTATGTGGCGGCGGACCGCGCTCCGGTCCGTGCTATAGTAGACAACCGTCCACTCGGATGGTTCGTACCATAGCAAACCCGATGTGGAGTGTCAATACTTCTGGAGAATCGTTTTGGATAATCCCAGACCGGAGGGCGCACCGGCGCTACCGGAATCGATTCTCCGCCGATTGCGCGCCGCTGGCGTGCGGATGACGGCTCAGCGCCGGGCCGTGATCGACGCGGCTCTCCAGCGCCCGACCGACGAGGTGGGCGCCGTCTTAGACCGGGTGCGTGAGACGTGTCCCAACGTCCAACGGCGAACGGTCCAGCGGACCCTCAACGTCTTGCGTCAGGCCGGGCTGTCCGACGCGCTGGATGAGCACCCCCTGTCGATCAAAGGGTCAGGCCCCGCGCCGTGGCGCCCTGCCGAGGTTCAGTGCGAGCGTTGCGGGCAGATGCTGGAGCTCGAGCTGGAGGCCCTCGCGTTCGAACGGGCCGACATCGGCGAGACGCGTGGGTATGTCGTCACCGGTCGCCGTCTGGATTTCATCGGCATCTGTCCCAACTGCGCGCGATCGCTGGACTTCCCCGATGGCGCCCAGAGCGCACGGGAATTCCGGTCTCCGGCGCCCCACGACGGAGTCGGACTCGGTCAGTCTGCGGCCGTTCTCCACCACTGACAGCGGACGCTACGGCAGGCACGCCGTCGTACATCTGTGCGATGGCAAGGCGTATACTCACCATGCGTGGGCGCGGACGTCGCGCACCGCGAGGAGGAAGTGTGGTCACACAGCAGCACGTCGAGACGCGCGTTGAAGCCATCGTGCGGAAGATCCGCGCTCGCGGCCAACGCCTCACGCCGCAGCGCCTCACCGTACTCCGTGCGCTCGTGTCCAGTCCACACCACCCGAGCGCCGATCACATCTACCGCGAGGTCGCGCCGACGTTTCCCATGATGAGTCCCGCCACGGTGTACAAGACCATTGAGGTGCTCAAAGATCTCGGCGAGATCCTTGAGCTCGAGTTCCGTGATAGCGCCAACCGGTACGACGCGAACATCCCTCAGCCCCATCCGCACGTGATCTGCACCCAATGCGGCCGAATCCAGGACCTCGAGGTCGGCGACATGGATGGGCTCATCGCCACGGTGGCGGCCCGAACAGGATACTATCGCGTCCGGCCGCGCCTCGACTTCTACGGACTCTGTCCCTCGTGCCAGTCGGCCCGTGAGGCGCACGCACACGCGTCGGGACAGCCGGGCCAGTAGCCAGAGCTCCGCACAGGCACGCAGGCTCTGCGACGCCGCCGCTGTTCCCGGGTTCGCTCGAGGCCGACGAATCAGTCGACAACCGCCAGCGCGTTGGGAACCCGTCCGTGGACTGACGCATGAGGCCGTTCCGGCCGATCGGCGTAGCCATCCAGGAGCAACCGGTTGCGGTTGAGGCACAGCCGCTCCAGATCCGGCGCGAGCAGGTCGAACAGAGCGAACCGTTCGGCCAGGTGACTGAACCGCTCCTGATACGCACGCACATGCCAACGCACCGATCGCCAGAACGCACGCTCATCGAAGCCGAAGCGGTCCTCAATGAGATCCGATAGATAGCGCAGGTGGCAGATGAAGAGCCCGGTCTGGATGAACTGGCAGAGAAACAGCGGGGGCTCACACAGGAGGACGGCTCGGACGTCGACAGGCATCGCCTCGAGCTCGGGAAGGGGGTGCGCGCTGACGTTGACATCGTCGACGAAATCCTTGATCGCGAGCCGAGTGGGCACATCGCGCTCGTCGAACACGACGATGGCGTTCTCACCGTGCGGGCTGAAAGCCACTCCGTACTGATACAAGTAATGCAGGAGCGGCGGGAGGACAGCTCCAAACAGGTGATCGAGCCATTCGGCCACCGCGAGCCCGGAGCGCTCGATGAGCGTGCCGACGAGGGGCTCGCCGCGCGCATCCTCGTGCAGAAGTGAGGCGAGGGTTCGGGGTCGTTCGCCGGGATCGAGTTTGGTAAGGATCGACTCCCGCCAGATGCACCCGAGGAGCTCGCGGTACTGGTAGGGCGCGGCTGCAAGCGACTCAAACACCATGTGTGTCACGTTGACGCTCGCGATCTCGCCCAGGAGGATGAGTCGGCACTCATCTCGCAAGAATGGGTCAGCAGCGCAGATGCCGGTCACGTATGCGGTCACCTGTGGAGCAGCGACGGTGCGCTCGTTGGGAAGACCGCGCCAGACGAGGGTGTTCAGGATCGAGAGCGGCAGCTTGAGGTGGTGACGCAGCGGTGCGCTGACATTGGTGAACGTGCGGATGGACTGCTGCGGAAGGTAGGCGTCGGGCCCCTCTCCGAGTGCGACGAGCCGACCAGCAGCGACATCGGCGGCGAACAGAGGAATGACGACATGCTCCCATTGCCACGGGTGTACCGGGAGGAGGTAGTAGTCGTCAGGATCGGCGCCGCGCCCACGGAGGATCGCGGCGAATCGCTCCCGAGTGAGGTCATCGAGCTCACCGGCAAGCAGACGACCGTGACCGAGGCCGGGCACCGCCTGGTAGGACGAGATGCTGCGATGGGCAGCCATCCAGGGAAGTCGCAGGGAGCGGCGCGCTTCCGGCGCGTAGCGGCAGTAGTCGCTGTGGCTGAAACCCAGCCGGCCCTTGTTAAACACGATCCAGGGGTGGCCCGTCATCTCCCCCTCGAGCTGAGCATAATCGAGATCGGCCAGCTCGCCGGCGCTGCGCGTGGCAGCCGCGGCAATATGCGTATCGGCCACGAGAGTCGCCGCAAGCTCGCGCACGAGGTGCCCAGCGGTCGCCGGCGCGATACCCAGTGTTTCATACGCGTCGAGGACAAAGCGGAGTGGGTCGTCAGCCGGCCCGCGGGCCTCGCCCTGTCTCCGCTCGATGGAGCTGTCATCGACGCGCCACGAATCGAAGAGCCGGCGCCGAGCTCTGAAGACGTACGAGACCCCGGCACTCAGGTCAACGCGGTACTGGCCACCGCCGAGGTCAGTCGGCTCGAGGAGCTCCTCGTAGGCGAACTCCGCAAGGATCTTGGCCAGCAGGCGGCGACCGGCCGTCTGCCAGCGGTCAGGGGTGAGCGCAGTTGGTTCATCGACGATCACGAGTCACCTCCACAGGTGGATAGCGCGGATGGTCTTCGGAATCGGAGCGCCCGAGCGGCTGGGCATCCACGCCCACGCAGATGCCAGCACGCAGCCGAACGCGCCGACAGCGAGCGGGGCCATCAGCCCGGCGCTCGCCACCGCGGCGGTCGCGACGAGGGGGGCCCCGAGCAGGCCCGCGTTCTGTGCTGCGGCGAACACGCTGTAGCGGGTAGGCAAGCCACGTCTCCTATGAGCGAATAACCGCAGGTCGAGGCCCATCTGTGCGAGGCTCAATGCGGCTCCGAAGAGCAGACGAGCAGCGATCAGCAGCACGGTGGCAGCCATGACAGGCTGCAAGGCCAGCCCGACGCCCGCCGCGATGAGGGCACCCGGCAACGCGCGTTCCGGCTGGAAGCGGCAGCGCACCGCGCTGACACCGGCGAGGGCGGCCAGGGCCGCCAGGTTCGGCAGCAGATACAGGATGCCAGCACCATTGACCGAAAGTCCGATGTCGGCGACGAGCCACTCGGCGAAGAACGGGCGGACTGTATTAACGGAAAGGTGAAACAGGCCGACCAGCGCAGCCAACCGGACCAGCGGCCCACCATTCGACTCCACCAGTGCGTGGTCGGCGTGGGACGTCGATGTGTCAGCGGGCGATCGGATCGGTAGAGCTACGCCCGGGCGCAGCACAGCTCGACAGGCAGCGAGCTGCGCGAGGTCGACGACGGCGAGGACGGGAAAGATGATGGTCGGCTGGGGCAGGCTGACCACGATGGAGCCGACCACAGATGAAACGACGATGGCGGCGTGGAAGACTACGCCGTGACGGACGATCGTGGCCCTTGGATCCCGACCGCCCTCCAGCTCGACGAGCAGCGGATAGGCGAGAAAGGAGCTCGCCTTCGCCGCCACAAGCGCAACGGACAGGCCTAGGAACAGATCAGACGTTGGCACGAGGGCCAGCGCTCCTGTGAACGCAGCGGCAGCGGCCTGGCCAACGGTCAGGAGCTGTCGCACGGGAATCCAGCGGGCCGCCAGGCCCCAGAGCGGGAGGACCAGAACCACAGCCAGGCGGCAGGCAAAGATGTAGTACCCGGTGAAGGACAGGTCGGTGACACCGAAGACCTCCGCAAAGAAGCGCGGGTAGAAGGGCGAGAGCACGGCCTCGGTGGCGACGTGGGCGAACACGACGCCGAGCAAGACCGCGCGCGTGATCCCGCGCTTCGCGGTCACGGGCAGGGCGTCCCGAACTGTGTGAAGGCCACGCGGGTCGGCAGCCGATAGACTTCCCGACCGGCGACGGTATTGATGATGACCGCGGCGCGGTGCGCTCCAAGGCCGAGGTCCGGCGCGCCCACACCGTGCGTGTGAAGCTCACCGTTCTGCACGAACAGCGATCCCGTCACCGATGGGCTCATCTCGACGCGGTAGTCGAGACCGACCCGATAGCGACCTGCGCCATCCCAAACGATGAGGGCGGCTAGAGGTGCCAGGCAGCCGGGCGCGCGGGCGCCATAGCCCGTCGCCAGGATCAGACGGTCGGTCTCAAGGATGAACACGGCATCCTGCTCCCGGTGGCGGCACCGCAGCCGCAGCCCGTTTGACGTGCGCTCCGCACACTCGACCTCCGTATGGGCGAGCAGGCACGCGTCGACATTCGCCCCAGCGACGCTCCGCTCATAGAGCAGATCGTAGATCTCGGCGATCGTCTCGACGCCGATGCCCTTGTAGAGAAGGTCCTGAGTCGGCACGATCCGATCGCGCACGTGGTCGGGCAGACCATGGAAGTAGCGGGTGTAGTCGGGCGTGAAGTGCTCGAGCCCGAGCTTCGAATACTCCATGGGGAAGAACCCAGGTGAGCGAGTCAGCCACCGCAGCCGATAACCGTGGGCGGGCTGTTCGCGGAGCAGCTCGAGGAAGACCTCTGCACCGCTCTGGCCGGAGCCCACGATGGTCACCGTGCCGGCGGCCGCGCACCGATTCCGCTGGTCGAGGAAGTCCGCGGAGTGAAACACGTCGCCGCCAAGAATACCGTGCAAGTGCGCCGGCACGTGGGGAACTGTGCCAACGCCGAGAACGACGTTCCGGGCTGCGTGCTGCTCGCGTCGTCCCGCGATGACGTCGGCGACGTCAACAACGAAACACTCCTCGGCCCCATGCCATGCGATCGCGTCGACGCGTCGGGCGAAGTGGCAGGACGGCGACCCATCGGCCACCCACCGACAGTAGTGGTCGTACTCTCGCCGCGGAATATGGAAGCGTTCAAGGAAGTAGAAGCGATAGAGCCGGTCGTGGGCTCGGAGATAGTTCAGATAGCTCCAGCGGTTGGTCGGATCGATCAGCGTGACAAGGTCGGCCAGAAACGGCACCTGGATACTCGTGCCCTCGATCAGGAGGCCGGGGTGCCATGTGAACGCCGGTTTCGCGTCAAAGAAGAGGGCATCCACGCCGTCGACACCCTCCAGCAGCGCGGCCAGACTGAGGTTGAACGGGCCGATGCCGACGCCGATGAGGTCGTGGACGCGCATCATCCACAGACCTCCCGGTCGCGGACCATGAGCGCTGCGCGCTTATCGGGTAGCTCAATCTCGCCAGCCTTCCGGAACCCCGCGCGGGTGAAGACATGGATCATGCGCATGTTGCGCACGTCCGGCTCGGCGACGACCCGCCTCGTGCGAGGCTCGCGTCCGAACTGCCAGGCCACGACGGCCTCCAGCAGCCGGAGGCCGAGCCCGTGGCCGGTGCACTCCGGGGGTCCAATCAAGAGGTGAATGCCCTGATCGTGCTCGTCGACCTCGTAGTACGCGGCCAACGGATCCCGGGCAGCCCAATACGCCTCCCAGTAGGAGATCGGCCGACCGTCCAAACACCCGATCAGCGGCCCCTCATGGTCAGCAGATGCCTTCGCCCGCAGATAGACAGCCAGCTCGTCCCGCCCAATGGCGAGCTGCCAGAAAGGAACGATATGCGGCTGATGCATCCAGGCGTGAAGGAGGTCGAGGTCGACTTCGAGGTCGACTGGCCGTAGGGCAAAGTGTCCTCCCCTGGGGATGTCAGCCGTGTAGATCGTCATGACACGGCCTCCACGATCGGATTGGCGATGTCGACGTACACGGACTGTGTCTCCAAGGGGCCAACGAGCTCGTCGAGGCCTGCGACCCGCGTGAGGAGGTTGGCCTTGCAGCGCAGCCGTGGGGACGCGAGCAGCTTGCTGATCACCGGCGGCACCGTCGGGAGTGTTGCAGCAGTCCGAGTAAAGAACGCGTGCAGGTCGCGGAGCAGGTCTCGCTCATCGACCAGACCGGCGGCGCCTAACGCGCCGATCATCCCGAGCAAGTGGTTGATGCCGAAGTAGTACCCGAACCGCTCATCAGCCACTGCATCGTCACACACAGTGCTGCTCTCGGCCCCGAGGTTCGGCACAAGGGCCGCCAGACGATCGGCGTGAGAGAGCGCGAAGTAGTAGCCCTGGTTGTCGCGGTACCGGTAGGCGACTGGCCAGCCGTCTCGCAGCACGACGACCGAGTTCTGCTGATGGGCCTCAAGGGCGATCCCGTGCACGGCATACAGCCAGAGGAGCGGTCTGCCGACGACCTCTAGGTAGCGGTCCCACCAATCACGGGCAACCTCTGGGATCGGGCGGCCCTGGGCGGCAGCGAGGCCGCGGACGACTTCATCCAAGCGGGAGGCGCCACCTGGGCGGTCAGGCCGCTCGGCACAGAGCGCGGCGACGCAGGCCGCGTCGGCGTCGGTCTCGGCCGGCCAGGGGTTCTCCCGAATGACCACCTCGAAGCCGGACTCGCTTCGGCCTGCCGGCGGGTCGACGGTGAGCCACGCGGGATCGCGGACGATGCCGAAACTGGGGAACCGGGCACAGAGGTCGTCGCCGAGGGAGGTCTCGAGCAGTCGATGCACCTCGACGCCGCGGGCGAGCTCCTTCCGGAGGTTGCAGCGCACAGAATTGGTGATGGGCAGTGCCAGAGAGAGCTTGAGCATGTACGGCGCGTCCGGCCGATAGACCGTGCGCACGGACGAGGTCGGGTACCAAACGGGGTCCCGCTCACCGAGATCGACCAGCAACCCATTCTTTGAGAGTTCCTGGACATACGGCTGAGCAAGGAGGAGTCGCGCCTGCCAGGGATGCGCGGGGACGAGCACGTCGGCCCGCCTCTCCGCGCTCGAAGCCGGCGAGACGGGCCAGCAGCTCCGATGCGGGCCTGTCGACTGCCGAGTCCTCACTAATGACTCGTCGGTCAGCGCGGAACCAATGCAGGGGGAAGGCACCCCGCAGCTCCGGCGAGTAGCGCCGAGCCTCAACAGCGGTCAGACCTTCACGGCTTTTCGGCGTCGGGTGGAACGGGTGGCCGAGCAGGAGCGACTGCTCCGCGTCGAGAAATGCGGTGGCTGTAGAAGTCCCCGACTGCCAGGCACGTGCCTCGAGAAAGTCCGCGATTCGGGCCGTGCTGTCGGCGACGCGAACGACGAATGCTGCAACCCCATCATCCGCCTCGGCGACCGCCGCCTCCCGCGCTAGCAGAGCCGCGAGGGACACCGGGTCGGCGGGCACGCCCCGGCCGAAGGTCACGCGCCCCCAGCGATGGCGGCCGGTCCGAGACCACGAGGCGAGCTCCGCACCGATCTCCAGACCGAGGCGCGGGAGCGACAGTCGTACGGCGCCTCCTCGAGCGGACGCATCGATCTGACCGACCAGTCCGGTTTCCCGCAGCCAACAGTTAACGAGCGCTTCGATGGCGGCATTGGATGCAGCCTGCTTGAAATTCATGGGCGAGCCTCCAGCTGACAGCAGGTACGCAGGACCACGTCGATCAACGTGTCCACATCGGTCGGAGTTGCAGCGGGGTTGAGGAATGTGAGCTTGAGGTGGACGTG
The DNA here is from genome assembly GCA_009377635.1 of Chloroflexota bacterium. Taxonomy (GTDB): domain Bacteria; phylum Chloroflexota; class UBA6077; order UBA6077; family SHYK01; genus WHTR01. The sequence goes on along the minus strand of WHTR01000005.1, from coordinate 37,857 downwards.
ACCAGCGACCTCGGTCCGTCCGACAACTGCCCGCCCGCCAGCGAGCAGCGTTCGGCGCGTTGCGGCGTTGACGAGATCTGACCGGGCACGATCGTCCGGCAGATACCGAAAGACGAGCGTGGACAGCGTCGGGGTGTGTGCAGCCTCGAGCCGCGGCTCCCGGGCGACGCGAGCTGCCGCGTGACGAGCGAGCGAGAGGCAGTGGTCGACCATTGCCCCCAGCGCCCGTCGCCCGAGCGCTCGGAAGGTGACGAGCAGCTTGAGCGCGTCACAGCGGCGGGTCGTCTGGAGCGACTTCCCCAGCAGGCTCTCATACCCGGCTGCCTCATCTTCGGACGCGTTGAGATACGCGACCCGCCGGGCCAGCGGGGCGAAGCTCGCCGAATCTCGGACGAGGAACGTGCCACAGGTGATCGGCTGCCAGCCAAACTTGTGGAAGTCAATCGCGACCGAATCGGCGGCGGAGAGACCGTCAAGTTGCCAGCGGTGGCGGTCAGACAAGAGCAGACCGGCACCGTAGGCGGCGTCGACATGGAGCCAGATGTTCCGGGAGCGGGTACGCTCGGAGATGCAGACGAGGGGGTCGATGCTGCCGAAGTCGGTCGTGCCGGCCGTCGCGACCATAGCAACTGGTCGCAGCACTTGGGCATCGAGGCGGTGGAAAACCTTGTCGAGAGCGGCTGGGTCCATCCGGCCGTTGGGATCAGTACCGACCGGTACGACGGCAGCTTCGCCCAGGCCGAGGAGGGCAGCGGCGCGGCTGACCGAGAAATGAGCAGCGGTTGAGCAGAGGACGCGATAGCGCCCATGATCGGGCGGCAGGCCCTGGGCAGCGACGTCCCAGCCGAGTGTTGTTCGGGCGGCATGGTCCCGGGCCAGCAGTAAGCCCATGAGGTTGGATTGCGTCCCGCCGGGCGTGAAGACGCCGTCCGCGGCGCGCCCCCAGCCGATCAGCCGGGCCAGCTCGCCGACCAGGTGCCGCTCGACAGCAGCTCCGCCACCCGCCTGGTCCCAGGAATCCAGAGAGGCGTTCGTCGCTGCAGCGACGGCCTCGCCCGCGAGCGCCGCGACGAGCGGCGGGCAGTGAAGGTGCGCTGCACAGGCAGGATGAGTGGGGTCGATGCTCCGGGCGACCACGGCCGTGGCCACCTCAAGGAGGACTTCCTCAAGTCCCACACCGTCCGCGGGAAGTGGGTTGAGCTCAGCTACGGCTGCGTCCACTCCGTCTGGCGGCTCGGCCGGCGCCGGACCGCCCCGCGCCGCTACGCCGGCGGCCACCGCTCGAGCTGCAGCGGCGAGCGCCTGGACATGCGCAGTGGAGCCGTCAGAGCCGGTGGCGAAGAGCGGACCCGATGGAACCTTCAGCAGAGTGCTCATCGCCCCTTCCTCATCGGCACGGGCTGGACGGCCCGCTCGGCCACCGTGACTGCTGCACCGAATCGGTCGGCAATCGTCTCGATCTGTTCGGCGGTCACAATGAGCGGCGGGAGGAAGCGCACCACGGACCCATGGCGTCCGCCGAGCTCGACGATCAGGCCCCGTCGCAGACACTCGGCTTGAACAGCGCGGGCGAGCCGAGGGTGCGACAGCCGACTGCCCAACGGGTCGGCGTCGGCCTCGGCATCGATGATCTCCACGCCGACCATCAGCCCCCGCCCACGGACGTCGCCGATGCAGCGGGTCGCCGTCTGGATCTCGCGCAGTCGGGCCTGCAAGCGTGCTCCCTGAGCAGCCGCGTGCGCCGGCAGATCCTCGGCGACAACGTGACGCAGTGTGGCGACGCCGGCTGCCATCGCAAGCTGGTTGCCTCGGAACGTCCCGGCGTGCGCTCCGGGATTCCAGCGGTCTAGGTTCCCTCGGTAGACGATGACGGCCAGGGGGAGGCCCCCACCGATCGCCTTGGAGAGGATCATGATGTCCGGGGTGATGCCGCTGTGCTCGACAGCCCAGAGCGCGCCGGTGCGGCCCACACCGGTCTGCACCTCGTCGACGATGAGGAGGACGTCATGCTCGGCCGTGATTCGGCGCATCTCGTGCATCCACTCGTCGGGTGCCGGAATGACACCGCCCTCGCCCTGCACCACCTCGCAGATCAGGGCCGCGGGCTGAACGACGCCGCTCTCTGGGTCGTCCAGCACGCGCTCCACGTAGCGCGCGGCGATGCACACCGCCGCATGACCGCCAACTCCGAAGGGACAGCGATAGGAGTAGGGATACGGCAGGAAATGCACGTCGGGGGCGAGACCGCTTACCGGCGCTTTCACGGCGACGTTACCCGTGACGGCGAGCGCGCCGTGCGTCATGCCGTGGTATCCACCAGCGAAGGAAAGGACGCCACGTCGGCCGGTGACAGTCTTGGCGAGCTTCAGCGCGGCCTCGACCGCGTCAGCGCCCGCCGGTCCGCAGAACTGGATGCGGGCGTCGGCCGCCAGGCCCTTTGGGAGGCACGCAAAGAGCGTCTCTACGAACTCGTCCTTGACCGGAGTGGGCAGGTCGAGGGTCTGCAGCGGGGCCCCACGATCCAGCAGACCGCGGATTGCCTCGACCACCACGGGGTGATTGTGACCAAGCGCGAGCGTTCCCGCACCGGTCAGGCAGTCGAGGTACGTAATGCCATCGACGTCGGTCACGTAGATGCCTCGGGCGTGGGACAACACGATCGGCAGGTTCCGCGGATACGTCCGGGCGGCCGATTCCCGACGCGCCTGCCGCGCCAGGTACGGCTCCGACGCAAGCGATGGAGCGGTGGCCATCAACGATTGCCCTCCTCCTAACATCAGGCGTGATGTGACGTGCGGAGCGCGGGGTCTCACGACGAGAGCCCGCGACTGCGGACAACTCCGGACCAATCTGGACGGACACGCCTCGCAGCCAGACATCGCGGCAGGATATGAGTAGGTACTAATATCGAATATTCTTATGTACTAATATCAATCGTCGGGGAATCATAGCAGCCGCGACGGCCATGCGCACCTGCCACATGGACGGTTTTCGGGCCAGTCCGAGCGAAGGGCGCCTATCGGGCCAGATACGTGTGCAGATCGTCGAGGACAAGACCGGCCGCGAGCGGTCCGAGACCCAGAGCCCAGGCTTCGTCGTCCACTTCATAGACCCGGCCACGCTTGACAGCGCCAAGCTGCATCCAGTCGGGGTGCTGGATCAGCGTGTCCAACGCCGCGTCCTCATCCCGGCCGTAGTAGAAGATGAACACGACATCGCCGTCGAGGTCGGGAATGCGGTGTTCGGTCGCCCGCACCGCGAACATGTCCCTATCTTGAGCGGGCGGACGTGGCAATCCAGCGTCCTCCAGGATCGTCCCGATGAATGATCGCTTCAGGTAGATGCGGGCGTGGCCCGGCAGCGACCGGACGGCGGAAACCCGGAGGGTCTCTGGGCGCTTCCCCATGCGGCGCCGGAACTCGTCTACGCGCCCTGCATATTCGCCGAGGAGCCGCTCAGCGACTTCCGATCGGTTCAATGCCTGCGCGTACAGCGTCAGGTTCTCCTTCCAGGTCGCGCCGACAGACTCTGTGAAGACGGTGGGGGCGAGGAGAGCAAGTCGCTCCGCCAGCGCCTTGTGCCGGACCGTGCTGGTCAGGATGAGGTCGGGCTTGAGGACAGCAACTGCAGCTAGGTCCGGTCGCGCCATGTTCCCGACCGTCCGGATCCCCTCGGTCCTTGGCTCTAGATAGCGCGAAAGATTGTCAGACGGGAGTGCTGTCGCCGCCCCAATGGGCGTGATGCCCAGGGCAAGTGTGCAGTCAAGCGCCCCAGTCTCGAGCACGACGACCCGCTGCGGGCTTGCCGGCACACGTGCCTCGCCGAGCGCGTGCCGAATCATCCGATCATGCATGCGGTCCACCCTCCTGCGAGCGCGGTCAGCCAGTGACTCAGCCCCTCACGCCCGAAGCGTCGTCCGCCCGATGCGGCGTCGGTCGATGCCGACTGACGGGGATACACAGGGGAGTACCCGCGATCGGGTCCTCGATGACCCGGCATTCGAGGCCGAACACACTGTCGACCATCGCCTCGCTTATCACGTCCGCGGGGATACCCTGAGCGAAGACACGGCCGTCCTTGATCGCCACGAGATGGTGGGCGTAGCGAGCCGCCTGGTTCAGATCATGCAGCACCAGTACGATCGCCCGTCCGCCCCGTTCACCCTGAGCCTGGGAGAGGGCCAGGTCGGCCAGCAGGTCCAACACTTCCATCTGATGCGCCAGGTCCAGGAAGGTCGTCGGCTCGTCGAGCAGCATGACGGATGTCTCCTGCGCCAGCGCCATGGCGATCCAGGCTTTCTGCCGCTGACCCCCGGACAGTGTTTCCAGCGGCCGCTCGGCCAGCTCGGCCATGCCCGTCACCGCCAGCGCGTGCTCGACCGCCCGCTCGTCTTGCGTGGACCACTGCCGCAGCCAGCTCTGGTGGGGATACCGTCCCTGGGCGACCAGCTCGCGCACCGTCAATCCCTCGGGTGCCACGGGCCCCTGGGGCAGGATCCCGAGCCGACGGGCGACCTCCTTGGTCGAGAGCTTGAAGATCGACGCGCCGTCGAGGTACACGCTTCCGAAACGCGGCTTCAGCAGCCGAGCCAGCGCGCGCAGGAGTGTTGATTTTCCAGAGCCGTTCCGCCCGACCAGCGCAGTGATCCGCCCAGAAGGGATGGCGACGTTGAGCTCCCGGACGACGACGAGCCCGTCGTAGCCGAGAGTCAGCTGTCGAGTCACAAGCGTGTCCGGCTGGCGGAGCGCTGGATCAGACACGACGGTTCCGGTAGAGCAGGGAGATGAGATACGGGGCGCCCACCGCGGCGGTGATGACCCCGCACGGGACCTCGATCGGGGCAAAGAGCGTCCGGCCGAGCAGGTCGGCCCCCACGACGATCAGCCCGCCGACCGACGCGGCCGCCGGGAGCAGCGCGCCGTGCGAGGGGCCCGTCAACCGGCGAGCAATGTGCGGCGCCATGAGACCCACGAAGGCGACCGGGCCGGCTGTGGCCACCGAGGCGGCCGCCAGGGCGACTGCCGTCATCAGCAGCCAGGCGCGCTGCCACTCCACACGGCTGCCGAGGCCGCGGGCGAGATCGTCGCCCAGGTGCAGGCTGTTCAGGTGCCGCGCGCCAAGGAACGCCACGGGCAGGAGAACGAGGAGCCACGGCAGCAGCGGCCACAGGTGCTCCCAGCTGCGCCCGTATACGCTGCCGGTCATCCAGATCATGGCCCGTGTGGCGTAGCCGGCGTAGACCACCGTGCGCGTGATGAGAGCGGTCACGAGGGCGTGCCCCACGGCTGCGACACCGATCCCGACCAGGATCAGACGGACGGGCGACGTGCCCTGTCTCCAGGCAAGCAGATAGACCAAGACCGCTGCGAGAAGCGCCCCAACGAAGGCCGCTGCGGGCAGGACGGCGACGGGCACACCAGGAAAGAGGACGATGACGACTACTGCGGCCAGGCTCGCTCCACCGCTCACGCCCACCACATCGGGCGCGGCGAGCGGGTTGCGGGTGAGTCCTTGCAGAATTGCGCCGGAGACAGCCAGCCCCGCGCCCACAGCGAACGCAACCAGGGCGCGGGGCAGACGTAGGGCGTGGATGATAAAGCTCTGCTCCGGGCTTCCACCGCCGAGCAATGTGCGCGCGACTTCGGGCGGGGAGATGGGGTACACGCCCAGGGCGACGTGGAGCACGACGGCTCCGAAGGCCGCCAGCGTGAGGCCCAGCAGGAGCGGCAGGGCGCGCCGGTCGACGCGGATCGACAGCTCCGGGCGATCGAGTCGGAGCACCAGCCATTGGCTCATACCCGCCGCGCTCCCTGGTGAACCAGCACGACGAAGACGGGAGCACCGAGCACCGCCGTCATCACGCCGACGGGCAGCTCCTCTGGCGCCAGGACCACGCGCGCAGCTACGTCACCCAGCAGCAGGAGCGTCGCGCCCAGAATCGCCGCGTAGGGCAGCACCCAGCGATAGTCGAGGCCTACCAGGCGCCGGGCCAGGTGCGGGACGGCGAGGCCGAGGAAGCCGATCGGCCCGGCCACGGCAACGGAGCTCCCCGCCAGCAGGATGATGAGCCCCACGGCCGCGGCCTTGACTCGTCCGGTCCGCTGCCCGAGCCCCTTCGCGACGTCCTCCCCGAGGCTGAGCGTGTTGAGCTGCTTGCCGAGCGCCAGCGCGCCGGTCAAGCCGAGCAGCATGTAGGGCAGCACTTGGAAGAAGATGCCCAGGTCGCGTCCGGCGACGGAGCCTGCTAGCCAGAAGCGGATCTCGTCGAGGGTGCGCTCGTGCAAGACGAGCAGCCCCTGGGTCAGCGACGACAGCAGGACCGTCAGCGCCGCGCCGACGACGACAATCTTCATCGGGGTCAGGCCACCATGACCGAATGACGCCAACAGAAACACGATCGCGGCGGCCAGGCCGGCTCCCAGAAAGGCGAACCAGACATAGACGGCTAACGAGGTTACCGGTAGCAGCAGGATAGCCCCGACCACGAGGAGCGCTGCGCCGGCATTGATGCCCAGGATGCCCGGCGCCGCGAGCGGGTTGCGGGTGAGCCCCTGGGCAATCGCCCCTGCCACTCCCAGGCTGGCGCCCACGAAGGTGGCGACGAGCGCCCGCGGGACGCGAACGTTCCGCACGATCAGGTGCTCCCGCGACCCATCGAATGCCACAAATGCCTCGACGACCGTACCCGGGTCGATGTCAGCAGCGCCGACGGGGAGGCTAGCCAGGAACGTCAACAGGACCAGCAGGACTCCCAGGCACAGTCCCACGAGTGACGGCAGGTGGAGTGGAGCGAACCGCGCGCGGGCTCGCTCTTGGACAAACAGTCGTGGCCTCCCATCTGCCACATGGAGGCTACGGCCGCAAGCGCTGGGCTACGCTGTCGGCCTGCCGAGGAAGGTGAACAGATCGTCCACGACGCGGTTGGCGGCCAGAATGCCGATCCCGAGGAACCAGGTGTCGTCGGACACGTCATACACCCTGCCCGATCTCACCGCGGTCAGCTGGGGCCAGAGTGGGTCGCTCTTCAGTTCGTTGAGCTGGGCGCCCTGTTCCGGGGCAAAGTAGCCCACGAAGATGACGTCCCCGTCCATGTCGGCGACGCGCTCTTTGGTGACCTCCTCGGCGAACTTCTCGTGGTCCTGCACGGGTGGGCGGGGCAGACCGGCGTCATCGAGAATCGTGCCGATGAAGGAGTCCTTCATGTAAATGCGGACCCGGTCTGGCATCGAGCGGATGATCGAGACCTCTGTTTCGCCGAGCCGACCGCCCAGCTCTCCCCGGAACTGGTCGAGGCGGGCGCGGTAGTCCGCCATCATCTGGCTCGCCTGCTCGCTCCGACCCAAGGACTCCGCGTGGAGCTGAAAGTTCTCCTTCCACGCGACGCCGACCGTCTCCGTAAAGACGGTGGGGGCGATCTGGGAGAGCTTGTCGTAGATCTGCTCGTGCCGCACCTTGTTGCTTAGAATCAAGTCCGGCCGGAGAGCCGCGACCGCCTCCAGGTTGGGCTGGCCGATCGTGCCCACCTTTTCGATTCCGGCCGCCCTGGGCCTGAGGTACTCGGGGAAATCGCCACCCTGAAACACTGTGACGGCTCCGACCGGCACGACGCCCAGGGCGATGGCGCTGTCCAGCTCGCCCGTGTCCAGCACGACGACTCGCTGCGCATTTACTGGGACCCGGGTCTCGCCCATGGCGTGCTGGACGACCCGCTCCTGCGCGGGTTCGGCGGACGGACTGCGCGTGGCCGCCGGTGCACACGCGATCACCAGGAGGATCAGCACGCCTGCGGCGCCCGCTCTCACGGGGCGCCACGGCCTGAGCTTCGGACAGAGCGACTTATGCACGATCCACGATCCTCCTCACAACTCGGGCATTTCACGAGAGGTAACGAAGTACTCGGCCGGCCGATGCCGACGGTGACCCGTTGCCATCGACACGGCCTGCGTCGACGGCCCCGGGCACGAGACACAGCCTCAGTCTCATTCGGGCGGCAGGAGGCCATGCTCGCGGGCATACATCGCCAGCTGCACTCGGCGGGTCAGATCCAGCTTCCGCAGGATCTGACTGACGTGCCACTTCGCCGTGGCCCGGCTCAGTCCCAAGGTCCGGGCGATCTCGGCGTTGGTACGGGCCTGGGCTACCAAGCCCGCGACGTCCCGCTCGCGACTGGTCAGGTCAGCGATGGCAATCCGGTCTGATGGGCTCTCCAGGGCGGTCTGGGCCAGCTCCGCGCCGACCCTTCCCCGCTGACGCCACTCCCTGTCAAACACGGCCACATACCTCTCGCCTGCTGGCACGGCGGCCGCAGGCCCTCGAGACTCGGTGTCGGAGTTGCGGAATGGAAGGATAGCCTAATCATACAGATTAGTCAACACTAAATCCGGAGTTAGATACGCCTTACGAGGGCTACGCAGGCGACCGCACCCCTAGCCCATGCCGACGCGAAGCGCATAGCGGCCGCGTTGGAGCGTCACGGGCGCCGTCCCCGACACGATGACGACGACCCGATCGAGCGGTCCGGGAGGGCTGATCCACCTCCCTCGTCCGCTTCCGTCGACGGGAATGCGGGTCACCTCTGCGCCCTCGGTGGAGTACGCGACCACCTGCACGGACCAGGACTGCGGTATCGTCTCACCGACCGGGGACCAGCCCCGAAGCGTCCATCCGCCGTCGGTCTCCTCCGCACCGTCGACAAACCCTGTGGAGTCGATACGGATGTCGTCGATTGCGACGCCCTGACGCGCCAGGGCGTCGTCCGCGATGGAGCTGAACCGAATCCACACCGGCGCGCCCGCGTAGGCGCCGAGGTCGACCTGCTCCTCGACCCAGTCGGGAGTGGGACCGCCCCCGCTCATGCCTGTGTAGCCGACCCCCAGGTTGTTTCCGTTGGGGTTCGCGCGAGTCATCGCTGGCGTGTCGAGTAGTGTCCATGTCCGCCCGTCCCTGGACGCCGAGACGTACGCGTAGTCGTAATCGCGCTCCAGATCGTGCCAGACAGCGTAGTTGAGGGCGGCTCCGTCAGCACCCGTGAGATCGAATATCCGCTCCATGGTCGAGACGGTGGTGTCACTTCGGCCGCCATACCACATGGCATCTCCGGAGAAGGGCCGTGCCGAGATGAGCGGCGCAGTCGTCGTACCAGCGAACTCGACGACCACCCCGGGTGACCAGGGAACCTCGTAGTAGTCCGCACCGAACTGCGCTACGGTCTCGTCAACGGCCGTGGGTGGGGCAAGACGGCGAATCGCCGGAGTGCCGACCGGCGCGGTCGCGTACGGAACGATCCCGCGTGCGCCCTGGCCACCGACGAGATTGGCAACCACCCAGTCGCCGAAGAGGTCAGCCATTGTGAGGGAAGATCTCTGTTCTGACAGGAATGCACTGATGCTGTCTGGCCCGAGCGTGTCTCGCATCAGCAACGTGTCCAGCGGTTCCTGTCCGAATCGATCGACGACGTAGCGAAGAAACCACGCGGTAGCCTCGTAATGAGCCGCGAGGCGCAGGTCCTCATCCCCGGCGCCGGACCAGGCGGTCAGTTGCAGATCCGGCAGTGCGAGCATCGCGCGCGCCGAGGGGCGCTGCTCGGGAAAGAGGAGACCGGCCACCAGCTCGGCGAGCCCCTCCTTGATCCACGTGTCCTCTGACGGATGTACGCCCGCATGCACGACATGGGTGAGCTCGTGCGTCAGAGTGGCTAGGTACTCAGGGCTACCAGGTTCCAGGACGCCCGTATTGAGGTAGACCATCTCGCGCTCGTTCGAATAGGGGTGGACCGATCGCGGGTAGGAGTCCGCCGACGAGGCGTAGCCCGCCACGCCCGGCACCTCGCCGCTGAAGATGGTCATCCGCGGGTCGTTGTCAATTCCCGGAAACGGCTCGCTGCCAACAATCCGGCGCACCTCCGGGTAGATCCTCGCGTCGAATACGTCAGCACTGTGCCGGAGTGCCGCATCAGAGACCGGCACACCCTGCTGCACGTACCAGTACGCGTGCTGGCCGACGATACGAAGGACCGCGTCCACCTCAACGTGGTCCGCTGGTCGCTCCCGCGTGACCCAGAAGGTGTCGATCCGGCCGGGACGGTAGTCGAGCGGTTCTGTATTGACGACGCGGGGCACGTCGTCGAGGCCGAGATACTCCTCGGCGAGCTGGGAGAGGTCCCGCGGCACTGCAGCGGTCCCTTGGGGAGCCCAAACCGACTCAGCTGACGACCCTTGGGACAGAGAAACGAAGCCCGCGAGCACGCCGACAAGCAGGCTCGCGGGCACCAGCAGCCCGGCAAAGGTGACGAGGCGGCTACGCCGGCGCCGGGGCTCCACGGTCCGCGAGCGCGTACACTTGCGTGGTGGAGAGATTCACATGGCCGAGCAGCTCCTTCAGATCGGTCAGCGTGGTGCCCCGACCGAGCTGATGCAGAGCGAACGAATGTCGCAGCGTGTGAGGGGTGATCGGCGCGGCGATTCCGGCGTGGCGCGCGCACTCCTTCATGATCAGCCAGAACCCTTGTCGCGTGAGCCGCGTGCCGCGGTGGTTCAGGAACAGTGCGTCGATGTCGTCCTCGTCCGCCCGAGCTAAGGCGGCGCGTCCACTGGCCAGATAGATCTCAAGCGCCGCACGGGCCGGCTCGGTGAGCGGGATCTGGCGGACCCGACCGACCCGGCCTCTGCACCGAACAACCCGTTTCTGCAGGTCAATGTCGCCCGCGTCGAGGGCAACCATCTCGCTGACCCGCATGCCCGAATGGTAGAGCAGAGTGAGCATCGCCCGATTGCGGAGGGCGTCGGGCATTCGACCGGCACACCCGACCTCCAGCAGCGCATGCACGTGATTCGGGCTCACCGCGTGAGGCATGATGCGCTGCACACGGGGCGAGTCGAGCGCCGCGGCCGGATTGTCCGCGACAAGGCCGGCCTCGGCAGCATAGTTGAAGAAGGACTTGACGGCTGCCACCTTGCGAGCAACGGTCGCCTCCGCGTAGTGCTTCTCGCGCAGGTGCAAGACGAATCCCGCCAGGGTCCCGGCATCCAGGGCCCGCAGGTCTGGTCCGCCCGGTTGATCGGACGTGCTCGCTCCATTGGGCATCGACTGGACGTACCCGTGAAACTGGTTCAGGTCGTTCTGATACGCCGCAACCGTGTTCGGGGCAATTCGCCGGTGATTCGCCATGTGGGTCAGGAACGCGTTGATTTCGTGGGCAAGCTGGTCAGCCAATACAACCCCTCCCGTCTATCGCCGGAATCGCGGCGCGCGTTGGACATGTGCCGCGCGCTCCGCTGATTCTCGTGACCATCTCCAGACGTTGATCCAGTGTGGTCGCCGGTACTCCGACCCCTCGAAGGAGAAGCCGGTAATGCTCCGAATGACGTCGTTCCACTCGGTCGCGTCCGCGCGGACCTTCACCGACATCGCGACAGGCGACAGCGACCGAATCAGCTCCATAATGAGCTGTTTGACCATGCCGGAGTGAGGAACCTCGCCCTCCGTGCCGATGTCGCGGATGGTGAGGACGTCGTCCACGCGCATGTGCCAATCGACGAACGCACCGACCCGCCATTCCCGCGCCTTCGGGTCGTACCGCTCGAGCACGAGGAGCTCCCCGCGCTGCGCAGCGGATCGGAACACTGCCCGGCGGCCCTTGCCGTGAGGGTGAGAAAGCGTCGTGCCGACGATCTCGCGCAGGGCAGCGGCATCCTCGGCCGTCGCCAAGCGAATGTGAAAAGACAGCTCCTGCACAGCCAGCGCCACGTCCTGGATCATGCGAGCCCGAGGCTTCTCCCACGATGGATGCCGGAGACTTCCCGCTGCCCCTAGCTCTGAGAAGAGTAAACGGAACGAAAGCGCTCGCGCAACCGGCCACACATCGCAGCCTCCCGATCGCCCGCCGCGGGTCATTACTCCCGGTTGTCTCAGGAGTCGGCCACGCGATTCTGGTCTGGTGCTCCGCAGCATTCTGTCCATAGGCGGCATTGTAGATGGGCGATGCTCACCACCGCGTTACAGCCGCATGCACCGGAGTCACAGGCTGGCTACGAAGACCCCAAGAGGATCGGGCTATGCTGGCTCGGTCGCTCCCTCAAACCGGGGCATCAGGTACCCGATGCCGGGCCGGGTGACCACGTACCGGTTCGCCGTCGCGGTCTCGCCCAGCTTCGAGCGAAGACGGGCCACGTTCACCCGCAGCAGGTGGGCCTCATCCTCGTACCCGTTGCCCCACACGCGCAGCAGCATGTCGTCCTGCGTGAGGGTTCGACCCACATTCTGCGCGAGGCAGGCGAGGAGTCGGTACTCGGTGGGCGTGAGCGTGATCTCCCGATCATCCAGGGTCACCAGATGCTGGGCGAAATCGATGACCATATCGCCGTTCTTCATCGTCGCGGGATGGCGCTCATCCGGCCCGAAGCTCGACCGGCGCAGCACAGCCTGGACGCGCGCGACCAGCTCCTTCGGGGCGAAGGGCTTCGTCATGTAGTCATCGGCGCCTGCCTCGAGACCTCGGACGATGTCGTGCTCATCCCCCTTGGCTGACAGGATGATGACCGGCAGCGGCGTGAACTCCCGCAGGCGCTGCAGCACCTGGCATCCGTCCATTCCTGGCATCACGAGGTCGAGCACGAGGAGATCCGGGTCCTCCGACTCCACGAGCGTGACCGCCCCCGGACCGTCGATCGCGGAGATGACGCGGAATCCTGTTTCCTCGAGGTGCCTCCGCACCAGGCGGATCATCTTGGGATCATCATCGACGACGCCGATACTTGTTCGTTTGCCGTTCTTTCCGTACATGGAGACTCCTCAACGTGAGCTAGTCCGCCCTACCGCCCACACGCAGCGGCTCGACGCGCAGGGATGTTCGTTCCAGTCCATCGCAGCCGGTCCGGTGACGCGATAGATTACCCGATTGGAGCTCGAGGCACGGTAAACGAGAACGTACTGCCCACCTCCGGTTCGCTCTCCACCCAGATCCGACCATCGTGGGCCTCCACTATGCCCTTGCAGATCGCAAGCCCCAGACCGTTGCCCGAGATCCCCTGACGGGCGACTGCCTCGGCCCGCTGATAGGGACGAAAGACCCGATCCCACAGGTGCCGTGGGATCCCGACACCCTGATCGGCCACCGAGATGACCACCTCCCCGTGACTGACGTTCGCCGCCACGTCCACGGGGCCACCGTCTGGCGAATACTTCACCGCATTCTCGAGGAGGTTGTGGATCACCTGGCGTAGACGACGTCCGTCTGCCATAACGAACAGGTCCTCGGGAACCGTCGATTGGAGCGCGTGCCTGGGAGCCCGGAGCGAGGCGATGGTGTGATGCACAATTCGATGGAGATTCACGGGCTGAAGGTCCACTTTGAGAACACCAGCCTCGATCTTCGACAGATCGAGTAGGTGATCCAGCAGATCTCTCAGTCGGTCGGCCTCTTCCTCGATCGTGCGGAGATAGGAGTCCCGCTCGTCGGCGGGCATGTCACCGATAGCCTCGACCAGCGTGGACGCGTACCCCTTGATATTCGTGAGCGGTCCGCGCAAGTCGTGGGAGACGGAATTCAGGAGGTCTGTCTTGAGGCGGTCGAGCTCGCGATAGATCGAGAGCTTGCCCGACTCCTCCTGCAAGCGCAGGTTCTGGATGACCACCGCCGCCTGCTGGGCGAGCGCCTGCGCGACTCGCTCCTCAGGTGGGGAAAAGGGGCCCGCCCCGGTCCGGTCCAGCTCGAGGCAGCCGACGAGGCGCTCACCGCACCGGAGGGGGATGCTGAGCCGGAGCGAGTCCGCTCCTGGCTCGGATGCGTCCGGACTGCGCGAGCGAAAGTGGGCGATGGGCGTGACGCATCGCCGGGCGGCGGGGTCCGCGAGATACACGGACCCGCGGTCGTACCGGGTGTGCGAGCGGACCGCCTCGAGCAAGGACCAGGCCACGTCGTTGACGTTCCTCGCCGTCACCGCCTGGACAGCGAACCGATACACGAGGGTGACCTCGCGCACCTGGCTCTCGAGCTGGTCGTACAGCTCGATCCGTCGGAGAAGCCCCGCCGCCTGGCCGGCAATGAGGGCTGCCTCCTGCTGGTCTGCTTCACTAAACGAGGGCGCACCGCGAGCACGGACGAGCACGAGGGCGCCAATGGCCGTCCCTTCCAGTGTGATGGGCACGCCGAGGAACGCACGCGCGTCGAGAATCGTGCCGAGGAAACGGTCAACGCGGGAGTCAAGGGCGCTCGCGTCGCAGGTTTCCGGCGCGTTGCCTCGAAAGACGCGTCCTGCGAAGTGATCGGCCTCGTCCAGCGCGAGCCGACGGCCGGCGAGTACCTCCCGCCGCTCTGGGGCCGCGGCCGCCAGGACGAGGGCATCACCCTCAGCGATCCAGGCGAACACCGCCTCGGCTCGGAGAACCTCTGTCGCCAGGATGCAGGACTGGCGAAGCGTGTGCCGGGGCCCCGACTCCTGCTCAGGCTCCGCCTGTAGCTTCAGCAGGCGGGCCTCGAGGTCGAGGGAGGCAGAAAGCTGGCTTTGCGCCCGCCTCTGATCGCTCACGCGCAGCGTCTCGCGCGCGGCTAGGCACACGGCGACCGCTCCGGCGGCAAGCGCCACGAACGGACCGTCGTCTCGGGGTCCGAACGCAGCGAACACCAGCGCCGCGACACCGAGTGCGCCCGGGACAACGAACGGGGCACGGGCCGTCCCGCGTTGTGCCGGGTGCCATCCACTGCGCGCGCCCTGTGCCGCGAGGGCGCCCCTGTAGAGGACAGCGAACGCCCCAGCCTGCAGTATCCAGGCGGCGTGTAACCCCAGCCAGGGGGGTCCAAGCGCGAGCTTCCCAAACAGAACCGCCAGAAGAAAGAAGGTCATGGCGATGGCCAGCCCAATCCCGGAGGCGCGCCGCTGGCGGGGCAGCTGGGGAACGGCCAGAGCCGCCGTGACGAGCGGGAGCAAGCCCTCGGCGGACCCCGCAACCGCCGCAGCCGACGCCACTGGACTGAGGAGCCCCAGGAGCGGGAATCCGCTCAGTCCCCAGAGGGAGAGCGCCGCTATGGTCGTCACCGTGTCGACAAGACTGGAAAGGAGCCGGCGCGTTTCCTGGCGGATCTCTGGCCACGCCAGATGCGCGGCCGCCGCCAGCGAAGCGAAGCAGATGACTCCGAGCTCGGGCAGGTCGAGTCCAGCCACGCTGAAGCTCTGCCAGATGCCGTACGCGCCGGCGCTCGACGTGATCGCCAACGCCCCGAGCGCGAGCGCCAGGGTTCCCCAGACGAGGCGGTCGCCCCGCGGCCTCCGCGCGGCCGACATGCACGCCAGGGCGCATGCCCCGGCGCCGACCATCGTCCCAAGACTCCACCCAAGCTGCCCGACCACGATCGCGACGACCAGCCCGACGCACAGCGCCTCCTCCTTGCGCAGAGGACGAAGGGCGAGCGTCGGGAACGGCGGCCAGCCGGGCTGGTACGCCGACGCGACGTTCTGTCGTGCGAGAGGCGGCATCAGTCCGTCAGACTCGCGGTGGACACGCGAATGGGTACCAACGGCGTAGCTCCGTGCTCCGGGTGTCCCGCAATTTACGCTCGCGCGGTGCCTTATGACAATCCCAAGGACTACACAATCGACCCGTAACGGGCGCATTTCGGGACGCTGGCGACCATCGTCAGCCGTTGCCCTGAGGCGCCCGAAAAGTCGCAGCGCTGTGACAACGCGGATGCTGCCTGACGGGTACGTACCGGGACGCTGAGGCACAGAGTGTACCCGTTTTGCTCGCAAGTCCACCTCATGGGCGCGAAGACATATCAGGCAGTTGACAGGCAGCGGAGACGCTGATACGATGGGTTGGCATGACTACATACCACTTTTGGGAGGATGCCGATATGCCGGTTGACCTCGTAAACGTCCTTATCCGGTGGATCCATTTCCTCGCGGGTATCACGTGGATCGGCCTTCTGTACTATTTGAACCTCGTCAACGTTCGGATGATGGCATCCCTCGACGCTGGGATCCGACCACAGCTCGTTCAGGCGAACGTCAAGCGGGTCATGGCATGGTTCCGTCACTCCGCTTGGGTCACCGTGCTGGCCGGCCTCTTGCTCATCTGGCTCCTCTACTGGCAGCGCGGCGACGTCATCAGTTCCGACAACGCGAAGACCATCCTCATCGGTGGCATCCTCGGCATCCTGATGATGCTCAACGTGTGGTTCATCATTTGGCCCAACCAACGGCGCATCATTCAGGCAGCTGAGGCCGGCCAGGCGGCTGATCCCTCCTGGGCGAGAATGGCGCTCTTCGCGTCGCGGGCGAACTTCACCCTGTCCTTCCCTATGCTCTTCTTCATGGGCGGCGCCTCGCATTTTCCGATGGACTGGATCCTCATCATCGTTGTGGGAATCATCGCCGCAATCATTGGATTCCTCGTCGTCTATGCCGTACAGAGGTGGTACGCACCCAGCTTCTAAGCGGGACGCCATCCGGAAACCGACCCGCTCCAGCCCGCACCTCCGGCGCCGCATGTGCATGGGCAGCTCCATGCGTTCGTTCATGAGAGCTCGCGCGGAGCCGAGGACCAGCCGAGGCCGGTGTACAATGTCGCGGCATCCGGTTGGAGGAAGGACGTTGAGAGTAGTGCGCGACGTTTCAGCTGGAGGCGTCATCAGCCGGGTCGAGGACGGCCGCCTGGAGGTCGTCCTGGTCGGGCGGGCTCAACCAGAGCGGTGGAGCATCCCGAAGGGGACCCCGGTTTCCGGTGAGAGCATCGAGCAAACGGCGCTACGAGAAGTGCGCGAGGAGACCGGCCTGATCGTCAAGATTCTCGAACCGCTCGGGGAGATCAAGTATTCGTTCTCGACGCGCGGCATCCGACACCACAAGACGGTGCACTTCTATCTGCTCGAAGCGATCGGCGGGAGCACGCAGGAGCACGACTGGGAGAACGATTTCGTCGCCTGGCTTTCAGACACCGAGGCTTTGGGCCGAATGTCATTCGCGAGCGAGGCTGCGATCGTCGCGCGCGCCATCAAGCAGACGCGAGCGCGAGCCGAGGTCGGAATCGCGCGCGAGCACCTCGCCGGCTAACATGGTGGCGCCGCTCGGCGTATCACACTTCACTGAGGGAGCAAGACGGGCGTGGGATCTTACGCATACTTCCGACAGCACATCGTTCCTCTAGAGGATGCCAAGGTAAGCATTGTCACCCACGCTCTGAACTATGGCACCGGATGCTTCGAGGGTATCCGAGGAAACTGGAATCCGGAGCACGAGCAGATCTATCTCTTTCGCATGCGGGAGCACTTTGACCGGCTCATGCGCAGCGCCCGTACGTTGCAGATCGAGATCCGCGAGTCGGTCGAGGAGCTGTGCGAGGTCACCGTGGAGCTGGTCCGCCGGAGTGGATTTCAGGAGGACGTGTACGTCCGCCCGATCGCGTACAAGTCCGGGGAGGTGATCGGCGTTCGTCTCCACGACGTCGAGG
Source organism: Chloroflexota bacterium (assembly GCA_009377635.1). Lineage (GTDB taxonomy): Bacteria > Chloroflexota > UBA6077 > UBA6077 > SHYK01 > WHTR01. The sequence continues at coordinate 20,415 of WHTR01000005.1, read as the reverse complement.
ACGACCTGAACATCTTCGTCGCGCCCTTTGGGGCATATCTCGACGCCGACAAGGGGATTCGCTGCTGCACATCCTCCTGGCGCCGCGTGCCGGACACGTCGATTCCCGGCCGCGCGAAGGTCACGGGCATCTATGTCAACAGCGCTCTCGCCAAGACCGAAGCCTGGATGCACGGGTGCGACGAGGCCATCATGCTGACGCAAGAGGGCGACGTTGCCGAGGGATCCGGGGAGAACATCTTCGTCGTCGCCGACGGGCAGCTCGTCACGCCCAGTCCGTCGGCTGGGATCCTCGTCGGCATCACACGGAACACCGTGATGGAGCTGGCACGGACGGAGCTGGGCATCGAAACCTCAGAGCGGCAGATCCCGCGCTCAGAACTGTACGGTGCGGACGAGTGCTTCCTGACGGGGACCGCGGCCCACGTGGCACCGATCATTGAGATCGACAATCGACAGATCGGCAACGGGGCCCCCGGCCTCATCACACGGAAGCTCATGGACCTGTACGAGCAGGTCATCCGAGGGAACAGCGCCCGCTCTCGGGAATGGTGTACGCCGGTCGTCCCTGCACCGGTCGGGGCCTAGATCAACCGCCAGGAGGTTCTTCGAAGAGGCATGGCCGTCATCACCGTGTCTCGCCAGTATGCCAGCGGTGGGGGCGAGATCGCACAGCGAGTCGCCGAGCGGCTCGACGCGGTTCTCCTTGACCGAGAGCTCATCCACGAGGTGGCTCGGCGCCTCGGGCTCCCCGAGGACGTCGTGAGCGAGCATGACGAACGTGGGGAGAGCATCGTCGCGCGCCTCGTGAACGCCCTTCGGCTCAGCTACCCGGACGCGTCTCTACCGCCGGACATGATCGAACCGCCTGGCGATTTTCCCGACCTGTCGAACCGGGCCTACGTGCAGGTCACCGAACAGGTGATTCAGGAGGCCGTGCGCACCGCGAATGTCGTCATCGTCGGACGTGGAAGCCAGTTCATTCTGCGAAACGATCCGCGGGCCCTGCACGTGCACATCTTCGCGCCGTTTGACCTACGCGTCCAGGCGGTCATGACCGAGCAATCGATCGGCCGCGGGGAGGCCGAGCGGATCGTGCGCGACTTCGACTCGGCCCGGGGGCGCTACGCTCGACTCTTCTACCACGCCGATTGGCAGGCTGCGCACCACTACCACCTGCTCCTCAACGCGGGCCTTCTCGGCCACGACCTGATTGCCGAAACGATCGTGATGACGGCCAAGCGTGCGGGGTAGAGAGGGGATACGGCCTCCATGAACAGCGGGCCCAAGACTCGACATGACGTGCGCCTCTCGCGAATCATTCGGGCCAGGTGAACGACGCGAACGCCCAGTCGAGAAGGGCAGCGCTGTCCCCATACGTGTTCGGGCTGCGCATCAATGTGACGAATACGCGGTGTCCACCCTGCGACGCCGACCCGACGATGGCCCGTCCAGCAGCGTCCGTGTACCCGATCTTCACGCCGTCAGCTCCCGGAAAGAGCCAGAGGAGCTGGTTGAGGTTCCCCAGGGAGTAGCCCTTGCCTCGGGGGATCTCGTGCGAGCGAGCCATCGCTAGCTCTCGGAACACGGGGTTGCGCATGCCTTCGCGGGCCAGCATCGCCATGTCGTAGGCGCTCGTCACATGTCCGGGGGCATCGAGGCCATGCGGATTGACCATGCGCGTACTCGTGAGTCCCAGCGATCGAACCTTTCCGTTCATGAGGGCGACGAACGCCTCCACGCTGCCAGCGACGTGCTCGGCCAACGCGACAGCCGCGTCGTTGCCCGATGGCAGCATGAGCCCGTAGAGGAGGTCTTCGACGGTGAGCTCCTCGTCCGGCTCGAGCCCCATGACGGTGCTCTCTGGCATGCGCCGACTGTCGACGTGCACGGTGACCGAGTCGCTGAGGCGTGCTTGGTCGAGAACGACGAGGGCGGTGACGATCTTGGTCAGGCTGGCGGGCGCAACCGCTGAATTTGCCTCCCGGGCCCACAGGATCTCTCCCGACTCCCCGTCAACCGCGACCGCGTATTCGGCACCGATCGGGCCGGGTGCAACGTCGCGCACCTGATCCGGCTTATGCGATGCGGGCTGCGACGTATCGGCCGCAACGGGAAGCCGAAGCACCTGACCCACGACCAGGGGCGCTGCCGGAGCGAGATCATTGCGGCGAACCAGCTCCTCCCACGGCACACCAAAACGCGTGGCGATGGTGACTGGCGAATCCCCGGGACGGACGCGGTAGATCTCTGAGCGGCCGACCGGCACGGCACGGAAGCTTGGCGAGGGAAGGGCAACGCCCTCCGGACGGTTTGAGGGCACAACCGCATCCGCCTCGACCCACCCGTATGCGCTGTTCCTCGCGGCGGGATCGCTCGGGACGTACACAGAAATCCGAGCGCCGGTTGGCTGCTCCGTGACCACAACGTCCGCGCCTGCAGGTAGGGCTCCCACGGCATCGTCGCTCTCTGCGCCTGCAAACAGCGGCGCGTCCCAGTTGGCCCGCACCCAGCTCGGCGGCGGACCCGAGATCCCCACATCGTCGATATCGATCCAGCCATTCACGGACGCGGCGTCACCGCTCCCGCCTTCTACCTGGAAGCGGCCCAGCTCTGCTGTCTTGACCCTGAGGTACTCCCACTGGCTGACCTGGGCGATCGCTTCCTCGCCAGTGACCTCGCGCCACAGCTTCGCGCCACGGAAGGGCTGGACCCAGGTGGGCACGTCCGCAGACGTCTCGCGGATGCTTGGCACTCCGTCGATCGACTCTGGCGCCTGTTCCGTGAGCGACATGGCATCCATCGGCGGCGAGGGGGCGTTGGCGCCCTCCACGTCCGACGCGACGTCTCTCCCGACGGCGACGCGATTCCAGAGCTCCTGGCGTTGAGCGTCCGCCAGACCCTCCCCCGCGTAGTAAAGGAGCACAAAGAGCAGGCAGAGACCCACTCCGCCGATGATGTATAGGCGCATCGCTACCGCACGGTCGAGAAGCACCCTTGGAAGCTGCAGGCGCGCGGGCAGGGACCACTTCCTCATGCGGTCACACCGTCTGTCCTCACTCTTTTGTTGACGACGGTATCCTGAGCTGACGGACCGGCGATGGGGACTACTCCCGCGCGCCCGCGCGCGCGCGCACCTGCTCCACCAGATACGGACCGTCCTCGTCCGGCAGGCGAATGTACGTGTAGTCCCGCACCACGTGGAGAAATTGCCACCCGCTCGGCGGCTGAAGAGCTGCAGCGTGGGGCGCCTTGTTGACTGCGCGGATGATCGCCTCCCGCTTGATCGGGATTCTCCAGATCTTGCCGCGGCGGCGGTCGGGGAACGGGCCCTCCGGTGTTCCGACGACCGTGGCAACGCCGTAGACACTGGCCGGACCGTCGGCGAAGTAGATGAGGACGTCGCCCACGTGAATGTTTCGCTTCGGATCCCCGGGCAGACGGCCGATGTAGGGATCGTAGAACTCGTTGTAGTAGACCACCTCGTCGGTGAGGTCGCCTGGATACCCGTGGACACGCAGCCAGTATTGTGGTGCGCCGTTCGAGCTGTCCTCTGGTTGGTCGGTCACCGCATCCGGCAGAACGGTTGTTGAGGCATTCACTGAGATGGAGTCCGTCCCGGGATGTTCAGGAATTCCTTCATGATCTCGTAGAGCTGCAGTCGATGCTCCCGGAGCGCCGGATTGAGGCCATGGTGGTTAATGACGTTCACGGACTGTTCGAACCACTCGCTCCAGCATTCACGACAGACATGGTCGTAGACGAGCTGCCCAACATCTCCTGCAACGGGTGGTTCCGCGATCCCGGCCGCGGTTCTGCCGCACCTGCTGCAGGCTACGTCGTGAGTCTCGGTCACCGTTCACCACCCTCGACCGGTCATCCTGAGCCAGCCTGATGTCCACCTCAGGCCGAAGGGATCTCTGGTCGTACTGCTACCCAAAGGAAACCGCTCGGCAACGCTTGCACCTACTGCTCGCTCGTCGCCTCAGCGAGGCGGGCCTTGAGGTATGCGAGCGTCTCGATGTCACTCGGATCGACATCATCGAGCATGGCCAGGTAATAGCTTACAAGATCGCCCACAAACATCGCGGAGAGGACCTGCTCCAGAGCACTGTTGCCGCTTGCCTCGACGCGCGCGGCCTCGACTTCCCACCGATCGAGCACCTCCGAGGTCACTGCTTCGCGCAAGGCAATGCGCGGATGGCCCAACGTGCTGGAGAGGATGACGACCATCACGCGCGCGGCGACGCCGGAGGGAAACTGGTACCCGAGAATGGCGTTGTGATTGAGCTCCGGTAGCTCTTCAAAGAAAGCCCATCTCTTGGCGTTTTCATTGAACTGGCCCTTCCAGCGGCGAGCGACCACGCCCATCAGGCCGCCTCCGTAGATTATGCCGACCTTCCGGTGCAGGCGCTCGGCAAGTCGCTTCGCCTGGTTTCTCTCAGCAGGAGCCTCGGGGCCAAGTTCCCCGGCTATCGCGTCCAGCAGGAGCGCTGTGGCTTCTACGTCATCCGTGCAATCCCTCACGTAACCACGACGCGCAAGGGACCCGAGCATGAGCAGCAACGAGTAGCCGATGGCCTCCCGCGGCTGCCCATCGAAGGCGAAGCGCACAACCGGGAAGCCAGACTCCGCCGCTCGCGCGGCGAGGGTGCCTCCGGTGGTGAGCGCGAGCACCCGTGCGCCGACCTCGAGGGCACGGTCGCCGGCCGCGAGCGTCTCTTCCGTTGTCCCGGAGAAGCTGGAGAGCACGACGAGCGACGACGGGCTGACGAACCCAGGAAGGTCGTACCCGCGCACGACCGCCAACGGGACCCGCGCCTCCGGTTCGACGATAGCGCGGGCGAGATCTCCGCCGATGGCAGAGCCGCCCATCCCACAGATCACGATATCGCTCGCGTCTGAGTATTCGGACGGCAGATGCATGCTCTGGCCGAGGGACCAGGCTGCGCGCAGCTGGTCGGGCAGTCCAAGGATGCGACCCAGCGCGCCAGTCCGATCGACGGTCCGGAACCGTCGAGGTGCATCCAGATCCATCACGGCCGCTCAAACACCGGCGATCTGCCGCCCGGCCGCCAGCAAGCGGGCGACACGGTCCTGATCGGTCGTCTCTGTGTAGACCCTGAGCAGCGGCTCGGTTCCGGAGAACCGGATGAGCACCCAGCTCCCGTCCTCGAGCACGAATTTCGTGCCGTCGATGTCGCTGACGGCGACCACGCGAGAACCGTCGAGGGTCGCTGGCTGCGCGCGCTCGACCCGCCGCAGAATCGCTTCGCGCCCGTCCCCGTCGAACGTGATGTCCGCGCGGTCGTAGAACGATGGACCGGCCTTCTCGGTGAGGTACTCCAGCACGCCCGAGAACGGACGCCCCCGGTGCACCATGAGGTCCAGTGCGTACAGTCCGGCCAAGATCGCGTCGCGCTCCGGGATGTGACCAGCAAACCCGAAGCCGCCGCTCTCCTCCCCGCCCATGATCGCACGCGTCTCCATCATCTTCGGCCCGACGTACTTGAAGCCGACGGGCGTCTCGATCACCGGGATCCCGTAGCGCTCGCCGAGGCGGTCAGCCATGGCAGTCGATGTGAACGACCGGACGGCGGGACCGCGCATGCCACGCACGTCGAGGAGATAGAGCAAGAGCAGCCCGTACATCTGAAGCTGGTTGACGAAGATACCCCGCTCGTCGACGATACCGATACGGTCGGCGTCGCCATCGGTCGCCAGCCCGATGTCCGCGCCCTCCGAACAGACGCGCTCCCTCAGCGTAGCCAGGTTCCGCGCGATGGGCTCGGGGTTGTGCATGTCGGGGAACAGGGGGTTCAGTTCACTGTGGATTTCGACCACACGCGTAGACCCTCCCTCGAGAATGCGGCGGAAGTAGCCCATGCCGGCGCCGTACATCGCGTCCACGACCACCGTCAGCCCGGCATCGCGGAGCCGCTGCACGTCCACCAGCCGCTCGATCTGGGCGAGGTACGGTCCAGACGGGTCGAAGCGCTCGACCAACCCATCCCGTTCGGCGTGCGCAAGTGGCACCCGGCGCACGCCGTCACCGCGCTTCTGAATCGTCTCGATCCGCGACTCGAGCGCGGCGACGATCTCCGGTGTCGCCGAGCCGGCGTACTCGGGTTTGTATTTGAAGCCATTCCACTCGCCCGGGTTGTGGCTCGCGGTGATGACGACGCCCCCACCCGCGTGCCGGTCAAGCACGGCGTATGAAACGACCGGTGTCGGCGCTGGCGCATCGCACAGCGCGGTGCGAATTCCGTTCGCCGCGGCGACCTCGGCCACCGCGGCGGCGAACCGATCGGACGCGAATCGCGTGTCGTAGCCGACGACGAGGCCTCGCTCCGCCAGACCGACAGCGCCGAGGTAGTCAGCAACGGCCTGGGCGCAGACGCGCACGTTCTCGAACGTGAACTCCTCGCCGATGACCGCGCGCCAGCCGTCCGTGCCGAACTCGATCTTCACAGCAGACACGGTTTAGCCTGCGGCAACGGCGTCACCCAGACCCGCCAGGGAGCGCAGGAGCTCGGCCTTGTCCGTCACCTCCCAGGGGGCGTCGATGTCCGTGCGCCCGAAGTGCCCGTAGGCGGCGGTGTTCTTGTAGATCGGGCGTCGCAGACGGAGGTTCTCGAGAATCCGCGCCGGGCGCAGGTCGAAGCACTCCCCCACAAGCCGGTCGATGACTTCCGCGGACACGCGACTCGTGCCGAAGGTCTCACACATGATGGACACGGGCTTGGCGACGCCGATAGCGTAGGCGATCTGGATCTCCATGCGGTCGGCAAGCCCCGCGGCCACCACATTCTTGGCCACATAGCGGGCCGCATACGCCGCCGACCGATCGACCTTCGTGGGGTCCTTCCCGGAAAAGGCGCCACCGCCGTGACGGGCCATGCCCCCGTAGGTGTCCACGATGATCTTGCGTCCCGTGAGACCGGCGTCGCCCATGGGCCCGCCGACGACAAACCGACCGGTCGGGTTGACGAGGTAGCGGGTGTCCACGAGCATAGTCGGAGGAACCACCTCCTTGATGACCTGCTCGATGACCCCCTCCACGATCGTCACGTGGTCGACGTCCGGAGCGTGCTGCGTCGAGATCACGATCGTGTCCACCCGCGTCGGGCGCCCGAAGGCGTACTCCACGGTCACCTGGGACTTGCCGTCGGTCCGCACCCATGGCAGTAGTCCGCTCTTCCGGACCTCGGCGAGGCGCTTCGTCAGCCGATGCGCGAGCGCGATGGGCATGGGCATGAGCTCCGGGGTCTCGTTGCATGCGAACCCAATCATCATCCCCTGATCGCCGGCGCCGAGCTCGTCGCCCTCGTCGGACTCCCGGCCCACCTTGGTCTCAAGCGCCGCGTTCACACCCATCGCGATATCCGACGACTGCTTCTTCATGGAGATCACCACCGCGCAGGTGTTCCCGTCAAATCCGTACGCCGCGTCGGTGTAGCCTGCCCCGAGGATGGTCTCTCGCACGACACGTTCGTAGTCCACCTGGGCGTTCGTCGTGATCTCCCCGATCACCATCATGAGCCCCGAGGTGGTGGCTGCCTCAGCCGCTACGCGGCCGAACGGGTCCTGGCCCAGAACCTCGTCCAGCACCGCGTCCGAGACCTGGTCACAGAGCTTGTCCGGATGCCCCTCCGTGACCGATTCGGATGTAAAGAGCAGCCGCGGCGACGCCATGAAGGAATGGCTCATGTCCCCAACTCCCAGGATTCAAGGTACTGGCGCTGCTCGGCGGTCAGCACGTCGATCTCCATACCGAGGCTGACCAGCTTGAGCCGGGCGACCTCCCGATCGATGCCCGTGGGAACGTCGTACACTTTTCGGTCGAGGCTGGCCGCGTTCTGGACCAAATACTCGGCACACAGCGCCTGATTCGCGAAGCTCATGTCCATCACTGCCGCCGGGTGCCCCTCAGCCGCCGCCAGGTTGACGAGCCGTCCTTCCCCGAGGAGGAAGACGCAGTGTCCGTCCGGGAATCGATATTCATCCACGAACGGCCGCATGCGACGCTTCGCCGCGATCTGCTCCATCGCGTCGATGTCGATCTCGACGTTGAAGTGTCCTGCATTCGCGACGATCGCACCATCGTGCATGGAGCGCAGGTGCTCGATCCCGATTGCGTGGATATTACCAGTTGTCGTGACGAAGATATCTCCAACCCGTGCGGCCTCCGCCATCGTCATCACGCGGCTTCCTTCCATGACGGCCTCGATGGCCCGCGTCGGATCCACCTCCGTGACGATCACGTTCGCGCCCATGCCATGCGCGCGCGACGCCACGCCCCGTCCGCACCAGCCGTAGCCGCAGACGACGACCGTCCGTCCGGCGATCAGAACGTTCGTGGCTCGAATGATTCCGTCTATGGCACTCTGTCCGGTCCCGTAACGGTTGTCGAACAGGTGCTTCGTGTCAGCTTGGTTCACCGCCACGATGGGGTACTCGAGCACGCCACTGGCCTCCATGCTCCGGAGCCGAACGACGCCGGTTGTCGTCTCCTCCGTTCCGCCGACGATCCTGGCCAGCAGATCCCGACGCCGGGTGTGGAGCGTCGTGACCAGATCCGCACCGTCGTCCATCGTCACGTGGGGAGGGATCGCGACCGCGCCCTCGATATGCTGATAATAGGTCGACTCATCCTCGCCCTTGATGGCGAAGACCGGGATCTCGAAGTCCGCCACAAGAGAGGCGGCCACCTCGTCATTCGTCGAGAGCGGGTTGCTCGCGCAGAGCCGCACGCTGGCGCCGCCGGCCTGAAGCGTGATCGCCAGGTTCGCCGTCTCGGACGTGATATGTAGGCACGCCGCGAGGTTGAAGCCGTCCAGCGGCCGCTCCCGCTCGAACCGCTCGCGGATGGTTCGCAGGACCGGCATCTGGGTATCGGCCCACTCGATGCGACGTCGACCGTCTGGGGCGAGCGAGAGGTCCCGCACATCGTGGCTCAACGGAACTGTGGCCATGGGAATCTCCTTCAGGATTTAGGGGTTGGGGGTTGGGATATCCCAACCCCCAGCTCTTCGTCCGTAAACTGCGTCAGGTTACGGAATAGGGTGTACCGCTCCCGGACCTCGGAGCTGCTCAGACGCTCGAGCCGCCGTACGCTGAAGTCCTCGACCGTAAACGATGCTACCGCACAGCCGTGGATGATCGCCCGTCGCATCGCCTGCGGCGAGACATCGTCTCTGCTCGCCAGGTACCCGATGACCCCTCCCGCGAAGGAGTCTCCCGCTCCAGTGGGGTCGCGGACCTCCTCCTGCGGGTAGGCGGGCGCGACGAACACACCGTCCTCCTTCGAGACGAGCAGCGCGCCGTGCTCGCCCTTCTTGACCACGACGGCACGAGGCCCGAGGCTGAGAATGTGCCGAGCGCCGGAGATCAGGTTCGGCGTCTCCGCGAACTGCCGCACCTCGGCGTCGTTGAGCAGCACGACATCTGAACGGCGCATCACCTCGGTCAGCGACGCCTTGCTGTGCTCGATCCAGAAGTTCATCGAGTCCATGACCACGAGCTTCGGCCGATGCACCTGGCTCACCACCTCGAGCTGAAGCGCCGGATGGATGTTCGCGAGGAAGACATACCGGGTCGACCGGTACTCCTCGGGCAGGCGCGGGTGGAAGTCGGCGAAGACGTTCAGTTGCGTGTCCAGCGTTTGAGCGAGGTTCATGTCGAACCGGTACTCGCCAGACCACCGAAACGTCTTGCCCTCCCGCACCTGGATCCCCTGGAGATCGATGCGTCGGCCATCCAGCACGCGCCGATACTCCTCAGGGAAGTCCGTCCCGACGACCGCGACGACCTGCACGTCCGTGTACATGCTCGCCGCCAGCGCGAAGTACGACGTCGTTCCTCCAAGGACCTCCTTGACCTGCCCGAATGGGGTCGTTAACGTGTCGAGGCCCAGAGAACCGACCACGAGAACTGGCACGGGACGTGCCACCTCGGTTGTCAACTGATGATCGCGCCGGCCAACGCCGTGGCGCACGGGCAGGTCCGCTCCGCTGGGATCACGGGGATGAGCCGGTAGATCAAGTCCTTCACCCGCTCATTATTCTCATTGAACACGTGCAGCACCTCCTCGGCGGAGACGGGCGCAACGCCGGGCGCGTCGTCGAGCCCTACGTCCCAGTCTGTGATGAGCGAGATGTTGACGTAGCATAGCTCCAGCTCGCGGGCGAGGACCACCTCCGGGTACTGGGTCATGTTGATGACCTCCCACCCCATGCTGCTGAACCACCGGCTCTCAGCCCGTGTGCTGAAGCGGGGTCCCTGGATCACGACCACGGTCCCGCGATCGTGCATGGGGATGTCCAGAGAGCGACCGCTCGTCACGGCGAGCGAGCGGAGGTCCGGGCAGTACGGATCCGCGGAGCTGATGTGCGCGGAGACCGGCCCGTCGAAGTATGTATCATCGCGCCCGTTGGTCCGGTCCACGAACTGGTCACACACGACGAAGTGCCCAGGGCAGACATGGGGCTGCAGGCTCCCAGCGGCGGACGGCGCGAGGATCCGGGTCACGCCGAGACTCCACATCGCCCAGACGTTGGCGCGATAGTTGACCCGATGCGCGGGGTGGCGATGTCCCCTGCCGTGTCGCGGCACGAACGCGACCCGCCGGCCGCCAATCTCGCCGATGGAGATCGTGTCCGTCGGGTGCCCGTAAGGCGTGTTTACCCATCGCTCGACGGCGTCCTCGAGCAAGCTGTAGAAGCCAGACCCGCCAATGACGCCGATCTCGGCCACCTGCTCGCGCTCGATCATGGGGGCGACCCCGCGTGGCGGTCGGGGTCGGGGGGCAGGGGATGGGGACCTGCCCGTACAGCCTCTTCCAGCGTTATCTCGTACGGCGCGCTGTGCACTCCCACCTCCGTGATGATGGCCGTCACGAATCGGCTGGGGGTGACGTCGAACGCCGGATTGCGCGCCCGGGCCCCGGAGGGCGCCACGCGAACGCCGGCAAACGACAGAACCTCCGAAGAGTCGCGTTCCTCGATCGGGATCTCCGCCCCCGTCTCTGTGCTGAGGTCGATCGTCGAGGTGGGCGCCGCAACGTAGAACGGGAGGCGATGCGCGTTCGCGAGCACCGAAAGTGTGTACGTCCCGATCTTGTTGGCCACGTCACCCGACGCAGCGATTCGGTCGGCCCCGACGAGGCACAGGTCGATCTCGCCGCGGGCCATGAGATGTCCGGCCGTGCTGTCCGTGATGATGGTGTACGGTACCCCCTCCTGTTCCAGCTCCCAGGCCGTGAGCCGCGCGCCCTGCAGGAACGGGCGGGTCTCATCGACGAACACATGCAACCGCCGGCCAGCGCGATGGGCCGTGCGGACAACGCCGAGAGCCGTCCCCCACCCGACCGTCGCGAGGGAACCGGCATTGCAGTGCGTCAGGATGCGCGCGCCTTCAGAGATGAGGGCGGCCCCGTTCGCCCCAAGCCGCTGGTTCAGCGCGACGTCCTCGTCGGCGAGGCGATCGGCCAGCTCCCAGAGAGCTGCTCGGAGCGCCAACGGCCCGTTGGCGGCAGCGGATCGAGCCTCTGCAAGGGCGCGTTCGACACCCCAGAACAGGTTCACTGCCGTAGGACGGGTCCGGCGAACGAGGGCGGCGACCTCGTCGAGATGGGCGAGAACAGCCTGAGCGTCCCCTCCAGCCTCCTCCGCGCCGAGGGCGAACGCGTACGCGGCTGCGACGCCCAGCGCGGGCGCACCGCGAATCCGCATCGTTCGAATGGCCTCGCACAGCTCGCCGGCCTCCGTGCACTCGACAATGACTAACTCAAGAGGGAGGCGAGTCTGGTCGATGAGCTTGACAACCTGGCCTTCGCGATAGATCGTTCGCACGTGGCGGTCCCTATTTCTATTCCACAGTGCCACCCGCATTCCGGAGGGACGCCATCATGCGGGTATCACCTTGGATTCCGTTTAGTAGGGGAGCAGCGAGATGACCCGCGCGCCGTCGACGCGACTGCGCCCATTCAGCTCCTGCAGCTCGATGAGGAACAGGCACGCGACGACCTCGCCACCCAGTCGCCGGATGAGGCTCAGCGTGGCCTCGACCGTGCCACCGGTCGCGATGAGGTCGTCGACGACGAGCACCCGCTGGCCCGCCGAGATGGCGTCGCGATGCATCTCCACGCTGTTCTTTCCATATTCGAGGTCGTACTCTGCGCTCACCGTCTCAGCGGGCAGCTTCCCGAGCTTCCGGATGGGCACGAGTCCGGCGCCCAGGAGGTAGGCCAGTGGCGCCGCGAATATGAATCCGCGCGACTCCATTCCCACAACGACATCGATCCTGAGATCGCGCACCCGATCGTGAAGCTGGTCAACGGTGGTGCGAAAGGCCACGGGGTCCGCCAGGAGGGGCGTGATATCCCGAAACAGGATCCCCGGGATTGGGAAATCCGGGATCGCCCGAATCTTCGAGGCGAGGTCGGTCATAGCGCCTCCGGCGCCTTGAGGCTGACGGCGTGGCTGAGCCGCACGTATTCTAAACGGAATCCAGAGTGAAACCCGTAAGCTGGAGCGCCGTCGGAACGCGGGTGTCACGGTGGAATGAGAAAACCCGGTGGGCCCGACCTGTGAGAGGCGGTGGTAAGCTAACGGCCATGACGCTTCCCATCAATGCGCCCCTCGTCTGCCCGGTGACCGTCGGTCGTGGTACCCACATCCATGCTCTTCATGACATTGTTGACGATGTGGAGCATGGCAACGGGGCACTCGTCCTTATAGCGGCGGAGGCCGGCATGGGAAAATCACGACTCGTCGCTGAGACGACGTCATATGCCGGCTCCCCGGAGTTCGTCGTCCTCGAGGGACATTGCTACGAGACGGACCGTACCCTTCCGTACGCCCCGATGGTCGACCTATTCGAGCGGCTCCCAGCAGCCCAGCTCGCCCAGCAAGCCTCTGCACACCTCGGACCCCTTGCAGGGGACTTGACAAAACTTGTGCCCGATCTGGCCTCGCGACTGGAGGCTGCCCCGGCGCCAGCGCTCGACGCGGAGCAGGAGAAGCATCGCCTCTTTCACAGCCTCGCCAAGTTCTTTACCTCCGTTGGCGAGGGACATCCCCTCCTGCTGATCATGGAGGACCTGCACTGGAGCGACGACACGAGCCTGGAGTTCCTGCTGTATGTCGCTCGGCGCATCGGCCGCCAAGCGATCCTGCTGCTTGCGACCTACCGAAGCGACGAAGCACACGAAGGCTTTGCCCGCTTTCTCGCAACCGTCGACCGCGAACGGCTGGGCAGCGAGCTGCGGCTCGAGCCCCTCAGCCGTTCGGACACAGACGTGATGCTTCGTTCGCTTCTCGGGCCGGAGCGCCCCATACCCCCCGGCCTTCTGGACGCAGTCCACACCCTCACGGAGGGGAATCCGTTCTACATCGAGGAAGTCCTGAGATCGCTCACCACCGGGCACGACACATTGTCGGCGCTTGCGCGCGAGCCGGGCCGATGGCCCGTCCCCCGGAGCCTGCAGGACGCGGTCCAGAGGCGGACGAGCCGACTGAGCCCGGCCGGACGACGGATCGTCCAGCTCGCCGCGGTTGCCGGGCGGCGTTTCGATCTGGCCCTCCTGCAAGCGCTGGCCACGATCGACGAGAGCCAGCTCTGGGAGGTCCTGAGGGAGCTGCTCGCTGAGCAGCTCGTCGTCCAGACATCGCCGGATCAATTCGCCTTTCGCCATGCGCTCACGCAGGAGGCGGTGTACGGAGAGCTCCTTGCACCCGAGCGTCGCAGCCTTCATCGTCGCGTCGCCGAGGTCATGGAGCGGATGTACGCCGAGCCGACGGACAGGCACCTGGTGGATCTGGCCGATCATTTCTATCGGGGCGGCATCTGGGAGAAGGCCCTCGAATACGCCCAGCGGCTTGGAGATCGAGCGCAGGCGCTCTACACGCCCCGGGCCGCGGCGCTGTGCTTCACGCGGGCCATCGAGGCGGCGGAGCGGCTCGGTCGTGCCCCACCCGAGAGCCTGCACCGCGCGCGAGGGCGCGCGTACGAAGCGCTCGGCGACCTCGAGGCCGCACGCAGCGACTACGAGGAGTCGCTCAGCGTCGGGCGTGAGGCTGGAGATCAGCGGGCAGTCTGGCAAGCGCTCATCGACCTCGGCTTCCTCTGGGCCGCGCGCGACTACGGCCAAGCGGGCGAGTATTTTCGCAGCGCCCTCGACCTGGCACGTGAGCTGGGTCACCCGGACGCCATCGCCGAGAGCCTGAATCGGGTCGGGAACTGGTACGTGAACGTCGAGCAGCCGCACGAGGGGATCACGTATCACAAGGAGGCGCTGGCGATGTTCGAACGACTGGGCGATCGCCGGGGGGTGGCATCAACGCTGGACCTATTGGCGATGGCCAGCGCTGGCCGTGGCGATGCGTGGGACACCTGGGATTATGGACGGAAGGCGGCCGCACTCTTCCGCGAGCTGGACGATCGCCAGGGCCTCTCCTCGATCCTCGCGACCATGTCGTTGTGTACTGGATCCTACGAGGCCGATACGGCGCCGCCAGCGCCGGTCGCTCTGCCGGAGGCGGTGCCCTATGCGGAGGAGTCACTGGCTATCGCTCGCGATATCGGCTGGCGCGCCGGCGAGTCGTACGCGCTTGCGGAGCTGGCCATGTGCCTCGGTGCCGCCGGCCACTACGCGCGGGCCCTGGAGGCGGCCCAGCGCTCCCTCGAGGTCGCGCGCGAGATCGATCACCGCCAGTGGATGACCCAGGCCCGCTGCGCGCTGGGGGCGCTCCATCTGGATCTCCTCGCGTTCCCCGCAGCGCGCCAGCATCTCGAGGAAGCGTTGGCACTGGCCGGGGAGATCGGCTCGTCTCTCTTTCTTCGAGAGGTGTCGGCTTTTCTCGCCCGGACGTGCATCGCCATGCGGGACCTTTCGCGGGCCGATACACTGATCGGCGAGGCGCTCGGAGCCGACATGGCGGCAACCCTCTTCCAACGCATGCTCGCCTGCGCCCGCGCCGAGCACGCGCTGGCCCGGGGCGACGCGACTCAGGCGCTGCACATCCTCGACCATTTACTCGCAGCCGGACCGAGTGCGCACCCTGCCGAGCCTATTCCGCGCCTGTTGAAGCTCCGAGGCGAGGCCCTCACATCGGCGCGCCGACTGGATGATGCTGAGGACACGCTTCGACACGCTCGAGACGCGGCGCTCGCTCAAGGTGCGCGCCCGCTGCTGTGGCGGATCCACCTCGCCCTCGGCAATGTGTACCGTCTGCAACGGCACCGTCCGGAGGCCGAGGCGGAGCTCTCCGCCAGCCGCGCCATCGTGAACGACCTCGCCGCCGACTTGCCCCACCGCGCGCTGCGGGACCAGTTTCTCCAGCGCGCGACGGCCCTCTTCCCGCGCCTTCGCCCGACGTCGACGCGAGTCGCCGCCAAGCAGGCCTTCGGCGGACTGACGGAGCGCGAGCGGGAGATAGCAGCGCTGATCGCCCGGGGCAGCACCAACCGCGCGATCGCCGACGAACTGTTCCTCAGCGCGCGAACCGTCGAGGCGCACGTCGCCAACATTATGTCGAAGCTTGGCCACTCCAGGCGCGCCGAGATCGCCGCGTGGGTGGTCGAGCGGGGCATCGAGCCTCCGGACATTTAGGACGCCTACCCGCGCGCTCGGCGCCGGAGACTGGTATCCTGCCGCTCCGGAAGTCCGGTACTCGGGTCCTCTGAAGCTAGGTGGTTTCCCCGATGCCGGATCCGCGCGCCCCGCCTAGACTCATGGTGACAGCCGGGCCGACCAGACTCATCCGGCTGGGAGGAGAGATCGATGACTGACACGAACGGGGCGACCGTCGAGCAGGTGGCCGAGCAGCGAGACGCCCTTGTGGGTCGTCTGTTCCAGGCCTTGCTCGACACGATGGATCTCTCGACGGTCTATATCGGTGATCGTCTCGACCTGTACCGCGTCCTGAACGACGGTGGTCCCGCGACGGCGATGGAGCTCGCCGCACGATCTGGGACCCACGAGCGTTACGTGCGCGAGTGGCTCGAACAGCAGGCAGTCACCGGCATCCTGAACGTCAACGACGCCGGGGCAGAGCCGGGCGCACGTCGCTACCGCCTGCCGCCCGGGCACGCCGAGGTGCTCCTCGATCCCGATAGCCTCAGCCACCTCGCATTCTTCGGGCGGTACGCCGCGTGCATCGGCAGACGCCTGCCGGACGTCGTCGATGCGTTCCGGACGGGCGTCGGCATCCCTTGGCGCGACTACGGGGCCGACGCACGGGAAGCGCAGGCGCAGCAGAACCGGCCCATCTTCCTCCAGCTCCTGGGAAACGAGTGGCTGCCGGCGATCCCCGACGTCCACCCTCGGCTCCAGCGCGAGGGACCTGGCCACGTGGCCGACGTCGCCTGTGGAGCAGGCTGGTCCAGCATCGCGATCGCCCGGGCGTACCCTGCTGTGCAGGTGGATGGGTTCGACCCGGACGAGGCCGTCATCGAGCTGGCACGGGCGAATGCGTCGGCGGCGGGTGTGCAGGATCGGGTCCACTTCCATGCTCGCGACGCATCGGACCCAGCGCTCGCCGGTCGATACGACCTCGCCATCATGTGCGAGTCGCTCCACGACTTCCCGCGTCCCGTCGAGGCGCTGCGCTCGATGCGCGGTCTGCTCGGCGAGGGCGCATCGGTACTGGTCGTGGACGAGCGGGTCGCGGAGACGTTCACCGCGCCCGGCGACGAGCTGGAACGCCTCTTCTACGGCTTCAGCGTCGTCTGCTGACTGCCGGTCGCCATGGCAGAGCAGCCGTCGGCTGCTACCGGCACGATGATGCGACCTGACACGCTCCGGCGCTACGCCCTCGACGCGGGGTTCCGCGAGATGGAGGTGCTGCCCATCGAGCACGACACGTTCCGCCTCTACCGCCTCGTCCCCTGAGACGTTGGAGCCCTTCCGAGGAAGGGCTCCGGGCATTCGTTCGTCGAGCCCGAACGTCCCTAAACGGCCCTGACGGGAATGATGATCGGGCCGCGGTTGAATGGGATGGTGGCCATGCAAGGGTGCATGGCATAATGCGTTCATGCCACGGAGGATTTGATGAATCTTCGTATTCCCGGCCCGACTCCGCTGCCACCGAGCGTACGTGAGGCACAGCGGAAGCAGATGATCAACCACCGCGGGCCGGAGTTCGGCGAGATCATCGCCGAAGTTACCGATCACCTCAAGCAGTTCTTTCAGTCGAAGAACGACCTCTTGATCCTCACCGGGTCGGGGACCGGCGCGATGGAGGCTGCCCTTGTGAACACCCTCTCCGCCGGGGAGCGGGCGATGGTCGTTTCCATCGGCAACTTCGGCGATCGCTTCGCCGAGATCGCGCGCCGGTTCGGGATCGACCTCGTCAAGGTTGACTTTCCCATGGGCCAGGCCGCGGATCCCGACGAGATCGCTCGCCGGCTTGATGCGGACCCCGCCGTGACCACCGTCGTCGTGACGCACAACGAAACCTCCACCGGCGTAACGAATGACCTGGCGGCGCTCGCCGGCGTCGTCAAGCAGCGCGACAAGCTCCTCATCGTGGATGGCATCAGCTCCATCGGGTCGATCGCGGTCTTGACCGACGAGTGGGGCTGCGATGTTGTGCTCAGCGGGTCCCAAAAAGGATGGATGGCGCCGCCGGGCCTGGCCTTCGCATCGGTGAGTCCCCTCGCCTGGGAACGGCACGCCAGAGCAACGCTGCCGCGATTCTACTGGGACTTCACCCAGGCCAAGCGGTACATCGAGCACGGTGAGACGCCGTGGACGCCGGCTGTCAGCGTCATGTACGCCCTGCGCGAGGGCCTGCGGCTCCTGGTCGATGAGGGGTGCGAGCAGGTGTTCGCACGACATGCGCGCATCGCCCGGTATTGCCGTGAGCGCGTGGCCTCGCTCGGGCTCAAGCTCTTCGCCGATCCGCCCCATGCTTCGAACACCGTAACGGCGTTCTGTACACCCGAGGGGATCGATTCCCGCGCGATCGCCAAGGAGCTTGAGGAGGAGTACGACACGGTACTCGCGCTCGGCCAGGGCTCCATCACCAAGACGACGATGCGCATCGGCCACCTCGGCTGGGTCAGCGAGGCGGACATCGACGCGGCGATCCATCCGCTGGGCGAGGTCATCAGCCACGTTGCCCCCGTCTCGACGCGGTAGGCGGTGCCGTGGCGGTACTCGTCGTTGACCCGATCGCAGCCGACGGGGTCGACGCTTTGGCGCGCCACACTCCGGTAGACGTCCGCCTCGGACTGTCCCGCGAGGCGTTCTTCGAGCTCATTCCCGGCTACGAAGGGCTCGTCGTCCGCAGCGAGACCAAGGTGACCGCCGATGTCATCAGGGCTGGGACGAAGCTCCAGGTCATCGGCCGAGCGGGCGTCGGGGTCGACAACATTGACGTCGACGCGGCAACGGCGCGTGGGATCGTTGTCGTCAATGCGCCGGCCGGGAACACGATCGCCGTTGCTGAGCACACCCTCGGACTCATCATCGCCGCGGCGCGAAACATTCCCCAGGCGTCGGCGGCTCTGCGCGAGGGTCGGTGGGAGCGGTCAAAGTTCATGGGCGTCGAGATCCACGGGAAGACGCTCGGCGTGCTCGGACTCGGGCGAATCGGGACCGAGGTCGCGAAGCGGGCGCTCGGCTTCGAGATGCGGCTGATCGCGCACGACCCGTATGTGTCGCAGGAGCACGCCAGCCGGATTGGTGTCGGCCTGGTCGACTTCGACACGCTGCTGGCCGAGTCGGACTTTCTGACGATCCACGTCCCAGCGACGCCGCAGACGGACGGGGTGATCGGAAAGACAGAGTTCACGCGCATGAAGCCAACCGCCTGGATCGTGAACTGCTCCCGGGGCGGCATCGTGGACGAGGACGCGCTCCTGGACGCCTTGGACCTCGGGGCCATCGCGGGCGCTGCGCTGGACGTGTTCCGCGAGGAACCCGCGACGAACCTCGCGCTGCTCCGTCATCCGAGAATCGTGACGACGCCACACCTGGCAGCCAGCACGGTGGAGGCCCAGGTCAACGTGGCAGTCGAGCTTGCCGAGCAGATCGTCGCGGTACTCGAAGGCCGCCCGGCCGCATTCGCCGTGAACGCGCCCGCCGTCTCCGCTGAAACCGCGCGCGTCCTGACTCCGTACGCGCAGATGGCGCAGGTCCTCGGGAATCTCGCCACGCAGCTCGCTGAGGGACAGCTCAGGCGCGTCGAGATCACCTACAGCGGAGAGATCGCCGAGTATGACACCGCCGCCCCTCGCGCCGCGGTAATCCGCGGGCTCCTCCAGCCAATCTCCGAGGAGACCGTGACGCTGGTCAACGCGACGATCGTCGCTCGCAACCGGGGGCTCAATATCACGGAGCGGAAGAGCGGCGAGACAGAGAACTACGCGAATCTGATCACCGTGCGCGTCGAAACCGACCGCGGCCGTTCGCTCGTCGGCGGAACGATCATCGCCGCGGAGCCCCACATCGTTCGAATAGACGACTACTGGGTCAGCGTCGTGCCGACCGGCGGCTATGTCCTGCTGACCCACCATACCGACCAGCCGGGGATGATCGGGAGGCTCGGAACGATCCTCGGGGAGAATGACATCAACATCTCAGCCATGCAGGTTGGCCGCGAGCGGCCCCGAGGGCCGGCCCTTATGCTCTCGTTTGTGGACGACCCCATCCCACCCAAGGTGTTCAAGCGGATTCGGGAGATCCCCGGATTCGAATACGTCAAGGCCGTCCGGATCTGACAAGGAAGCAATGATTCTTCGGCCTGCGGCCTTTCAATGACACTGTGCGGCCGGGCCCCTGGGCGCTCGGGAACGGAGTGGCAGCATTCGGACTTGGTACGAGGGGCTTTCGCCGTCGCAGCGGAACCTGACGGTTCTGTTCCTCTCCATCTGTCTCGCGACTCTACCCTTCTATGCGTTAGGATTCTGGCGTCTCGCGTCCTTCACCCCGACGCTGAGCGCCGCGCCCCCGCCTCCGGCGCCGCCAGTGATCACGCCGTCCTCGACGCCGGCACTCACTGCGACGACGAAACCAACGGTCACGCGAACGCCCACCCCCACTGCCACCGCAACCCCCGAGCCAACTGAGACACCTGAACCAACCCCCACCCCGACGATGACCCCGACGAAGACTCCCACGCCGTCGCCTACCATCACCCCAACGCCGAGCGCGAGCGTCATTGGCGTTCCGCCCGGAACGATCATTCGCACGCCAACACGCACACCCACACCTCTCAGGCGGGGCCGCGGCAGGGATGGCGGCGGAGTCGTCTGATGGAGGGTCGCGACCCCGAGCGCCCATGGGACGCCCGGCAAGACCCGTGGCGCCGAGACAATGGGTCGAACGGCCGGTTTGGTCGTGCGTGGGGATGGCTTGACGGATTGAACGGCGCGGTGGTCACCGCCATTGTGGTCGCGATCGTCCTTT
>WHTR01000059.1 GCA_009377635.1 Chloroflexota bacterium | reverse complement strand
CAGGCACCGCGACCGGCGTGCTCCTAGCCGGTGTCTTCACCGGCGGACTTCTTGGACCCGTCACGTTCGGGGTCGTAGTCTCCCAAATTTCGTTCCGCACCGCCTGGCTGATGTCCTCAGCTCTGCTGTGCGCTGCAGGCGTCCTCGTGAGTCTGGGGACGCTGCGTCCTTGGCAATCCGATCCGCCTACGTAATCTTGTATATAGCCACCTACAGGGAGTTTTGCTCGCCCCGATCATCCCCGTAGCCCTAAAGCAGATAGGAGCGCCAATGGAACGTGACCAAATCCCGAAGGTCCCAGAACTCCTCGACCGGAGCGCCTACAAGCGCCGGATGAACGCCGCCCTGACGGTCGATCCCCGTCGCACCGCAGTCTTGACCATCGACATGCAGCGCAAGTATCTCGACGAAGCGGTCGGCGAGTCGGTCGTGCTCCCCGACGAGGCCGACCGGGTGATCAAGAGTTCGAAGAGGCTGTTGGACGCCGCGCGCAGCCTCAGCATGCCGGTCGTGCACGCCTACGTCGCGAGACGACCAGAGGAGCAGCACGAGCACTTCCACGCGGGTGGGCTCGCCTACCTGCGAACCACCACCGAGCTTGCCGAGTCACAACTGCCGCACCGCAAGTCGCGCTACCGGCCCGATCGACCGGCCGGCACGCCCCAGGCTGAGGTTCCTGCGATCCTCACGGCTCCAACCGACGTGCACGTCACGGCCAAGAAGACGCTGGACAGCTTCCAGCACACCGACCTGGCGTTCCTGCTGCGGGAGGCGCTTGACGTCGACACCGTTGTACTGATGGGCATCAACACCGACACCTGCGTCTACTCGACCACGTTCACCGCCGCGAATCTCGGCTTCAAGCCGATCGTCGTCTCCGACTGCGTGGCGAGCATGCGCGGCAAGGACAGTCACTGGATGGCCCTTGAGCTGATGTCCCGCAGCGTCGCCTGGGTCCTCGCTCTGGATGACCTCATGGATAAAATCAACGAGGCGGGAGCCAGGCCGGCCCGACCCCACCCGTGAATCAACTCAGGCCGAGCATCTCGCGCGCTTGGTCAGGGGTCGCGATGGTCCGTCCGAGCTGACGAGCGATCCGCGCGATGTGCTCCACGAGCTCGGCGTTGCTCTTCGCCTCCTGACCGCTCGCGATCTCGGGGCGATCCTCCTTGCCGATCCGGACGTTGCCGCCCAGCGCGATGATCTGTGTGAGGAATCGGGTGTGCGTCTCCGGGCTGAGTTGGCCCTTCGGCGCCGTATAGGCGTTGGCGTGCCAGAGCGCGCCCTCGGGTAGGTGCGCGACACGGCTGAAGGTCTGCTCGGTCGTAGCAGGAGACCAAGCCGCGCCGTCCCCCGCGTGCAACAACTCCACCCAGAACGGAGGCTTAGCCCCGAGTTCGTCGAGAACCGTGCGGACGTTATAGGTGTCGGCGACCTGCCACACCTCGAACTCGGGCTGAACGCCCTGCTCAAGACAAAAGGAGACAGCGGTCTTGAGCTCCTTGCGGTCCGTCCGCCGGTGCAGCCCGAGGTTGACGAACTCCATCTGGTTGGTCACGAGCGAGATCTGATCAAGGCGGGCGGTCTTCCACAACCGGTCGAGGTTGCGCTGCCCTTCCTCGGTATAGAGCATCCCGCCGATGGGACCTCCCATCTGGACGATCGCCTCAGTGCGCTCTCGGACCCCAAGAATGCTCGCGGTCGTCGCCTCTTCATCGACGCGGTAGCCCTGCTCGGGCGTATAGGAGTAAACCCCGTGGTGATGGGTGATCGCGGCACCGGCTTCACAAGCCTCGACGATCGCGTCTACCGTGGCCGCCACCGTCTGCTCCGCCGACTGACGCTCACCAGTGTCAAGCAGAGGCGTCACGAGCGGGTCGCACACGGTGATTATCAGAGGAGGCATGTCGTTTATGTGAACATCTCCTGATAGAACAGGCCGACTCTAGCATCGCGATATAATGTAGGAATTCCATAGTGATTGTCAAGCGCCGTTGCCGAGCCAACGGCCCGGGCTAGCGTATATCATATCGTATATATCGACGCGCGGGGCTGGTGCCATCGTGTCAATGGTGACTGGCACGGCCCGAAGAACTCAACGAGGGTGAGCGGTGACCGATCCAGCACACAAGGCCGAAGACGTGCAAACCGTGATGATCACCGGGGCCGCCGCCGGGATCGGCGCCGGGGTAGCAGCGGGCTTCGCCAACCTCGGCGCGAATCTCGTCCTAGCCGACATCGACGAGGAAGAACTGGCTTCGCTTGACAACAACTTGACCGCGCGCGGGGTCGATGTCCTCGCCTCGCGCACCGATGTCACGAGCGCTGCGGGGCTCAAGGCGCTCGTCAACGCAGCCGTGGAGCGCTTCAGCGGCATCGACGTACTCGTCGTGGCGGCTGGCGGCTTCTCTGGCTCAAAGACCATAGAAGAAGTCAGCGACGAGGAGTGGGAGGCCGGCGTCGCCCTGAACCTCTCGTCGGCGTTCAAGACGGCCCGG
Source organism: Chloroflexota bacterium (assembly GCA_009377635.1). Classification (GTDB taxonomy): domain Bacteria; phylum Chloroflexota; class UBA6077; order UBA6077; family SHYK01; genus WHTR01. The sequence goes on along the minus strand of WHTR01000059.1, from coordinate 16,522 downwards.
GCAGTCGTCCCGGTGATGAAGCGCGCCAGGGCTGGCCGCATCATCATGATCTCGTCTGCCAGCGGACGGATGCCCACGAACGTCGCGGCGGGCGTGTGCTACTACGCGGCGTCCAAGGCGGGCCTCCTCGGCCTCACCCGCGTGCTGGCCATTGAGCTCGGCCCGTACGGCGTTACGGTCAACGCGGTCGCCCCCGGCACCACGTACACCGAGCGCGTCGCGAAGTTCCGTTCGCTCGAGACGTTCGATCGCATCGCCGAGACCGTCCCGCTCGGTCGGATCAGCACCGTCGAAGAGCAGGTCGGCCCGATCCTGTTCCTCGCCTCGCCCCCAGCGCGATACATCACCGGCGCGACGCTCGACGTCAACGGTGGCCGGTTGATGCTCTGATCCGAGCACGCTCACCGTGCCACCCGTGCCCGTCGGTCGGCCAAGGTGCCTGCGGCCACCCCGCCTGAGGCCGGCCCAGCGAGCGCGAGCCGAGTGCTCGGGTGGGGATGAACCCAGGTTGCCTTGGGCGCGACCGATCGCGATGATCGGCCACTGGCCGTTGCGGTGTCGTTGGCACGCGGCGCGTTCCACCGCATTGAGTGATTGGAGATCAGCAGTGTCCGAAGGTCCAGCTGAGCGTGAATTCCAGGCAAGCGACGGTACCGTTGCAAGCTTCTCGTCGCCGCAGGTGATTGCCGAGCGCTCGAAGTCCTACGTGGAGTGGCTTGGCAGAGTCAGAGCGGAGCGTCCGGCTGGCCATGAGTTCGTCCAGGTCCGCGCCGAGCCGCGTCACTGGAAATCGCTCGCGAAGCCGCTCTCTGAAAGTACCGTAGCACTCGTCACCACTGGCGGCGTACATCATTGCAACCAGGACCCATTCGACGTCTACGAAGAGTTGGGAGACTGGACGTCGCGCCCTATCCCGGGTGACATCGACACGAGCGATCTGACCGTCACGCATACGCACTACGCGACGCAGGACGCGCTCGAGGATGTGAACGTGATGTTTCCCCTCGATCGGCTGCGCGAGTTGGTGGACCAAGGCGTGGTCGGGGGCGTCTCCCCCTTGCACTTCGGCTTCATGGGCTTTATCCCCGATCCCGCGCCGCTGGTCCGGGAGACTGCCCTGGCGGCGGCGGCGGAGCTGTTTGACCGCGGCGTCGACGTGGTCGTGCTCACCGCCGGGTGACCGGTTTGTCATCAGTCGGTCGGACTGATCGCGAACACCCTCGAAGGTGCCGGCATGAGCACCGTCCTTGTGACGGTGCGGCCGGATGTCACGCAGGAGACCGGCTGCCCGCGAGGGGTCCATATCCGGTTTCCGATGGGGAACCCCATCGGAGAGCCGCACAAGCCGAACCAGCAGCGCCGGATTCTGCTCTCCGTGCTTGAACTGATGCAGCAGCTGCGGGAGCCCGGGCCGCTCATCGAGTTGCCCTATCGGTGGCGACGGATGAAGGCGGTGTAGAGACGATGTCGGAACACCTCGGTTCCAGCGACGTCGAAGTGGCCGCCATCATCGAGGCGTTCGATGCCTTGACCGCACAGGTTGACCGGCACATCGAGAGCCTCGAAGCCGAGCAGGGGACGGCAGAGGCGAGCGGCGACCCGCGCTACGTCCAGCGCATCGAACGGGGCCTCTCTTGTGCTCGCGTACTCCTCGACGCCCTGGAGGGAGACGACGTGCTGGAGCAGATCATGACCCTCCGGCACAACGCCCGTCAACTCGGATTCGCCCGCGAAGGCAAGATCGTCTGACCCAGCACGGTTCGTCAGGGCGCAAGGCGACACACGAGGCCTCGCAAGCCGGCGGGATGTGAACCGCATTGAAACGGCCCCGGTCGGTTACCCGAGTTCCGCAGTTGATGGCACGCGTGAGCCTGTCTTCTCAGGGTTGACCTGCGGGAACGCCGATTGAGGGCGTGGTGGGGCGTGTGGCCCACGGCGTCGGCCCGGGTGCGCGGTGCTCAGGCGGGGTCGAGGTGGGCGGTCTGCGGTGGTGGCGCGATGTTGAGGGCGCGGAAGACGCCGCGTTGGGCGTCGGTCAGCTCGGTGGTCTAGGAGACGGTGCCGGCGTCGCCGGCGAGGGTGACCTTGTGTGGACGCGGTCGCGCTCGAGGGCGACCGCCCGCCGCCAGGTCTGGCCCGTGGTGCGCTCGGCGACACCTGGCGCAACCTGCGCCACGAACTCGACCGGCTCCACGCCGGGGAGTTCAGCGGCAACACCGGCCGCGTGCTGCAACGCAACGACCTCACCGAGTGCCAGCAGGCCATCTTCGACGCCCTCGAGGTAGGCGAGCCCCCGCGCTTCCTCGACTTCACCCTGCCTGACCCGCCGCAGGCTGAAGGCACTGCACCTCCCTGCCCGCCTGCACGCATTTGCGCAGATCAACACTCGGTTTCATGCCTGCCCGCGATCCTCAACTGCGGAAGTCCGGCCCCTTACGGCATGGCCATGCATGTTGGTCTGATGGGACGCCGCGACCGTAAGCCGGCCTCGGTCGTGTTGGACACGTATACGTATCGCCCCTACGATATACGGAATCCCGAGGCCGTGGTCCTCGAGCCGGAAAATGGGACAAGGGGAGTCGGATGGTCGCTCGCAAGCCTCTCACTGGATCGCTGACGGTAGGGCACGCCACCCGGACCCGCTGGCGCGCGTTGGTGTTGTGCGTCGCACTGGGCTTGATCGCCGCCGCCTGTGGAGACGCCGCGGAGACCGGAGCTTCAGGCGAAGACGCCGGTGACGGAGCCGCCGAAGGTCGAGGAGACCAGAAATCGATCATCCGCTTCGCCTTCGCACCGGACCCCGTCATGGATTACCTGATTGATACGGGGACCTTGGCCGCGTTCGAGGAGGAATGGGGGGTCCGGCTCGAAATGACCTCGTCGTGGGATGAGTTCGCGTTCTTCGCCGGCGGCCACGGCGACATCGTTTCAATGTCGACGCTAGACATGCCGCTACTGGAGGAGGAAACGGGAGTAGAAGTCGTCGGATTTGGCAAGTACAGCAACACTCGACTGATCATCGGTACCCGGTGCGATTCTGGTTATGAGACGATGGAGGATCTGGTCGGCAAGCGCTTCGGCAATGGCAACCCGGTCACGACAGAGCGTCTGGTCGGCACCATTGTGGGGACCCTGCACCCCGAGTTGGAGTTCAGAAACGACGGCGGCGACTACGAGGTCGTCTTCAACGACCATCCCGTTCTGCCGGAGTTGATCGCCAATGGCGAGATCGACGCCGCATACATGATCCCGGAGTTCGGCGTACAGTACATGCGCGAGGGCGTGATCTGCGGTCTATATGATGACCGAGCCGCATTCCAGGTGTTCAACGACCTGCTCCTCCCGGACATTGACCATGAAGGCTTGCAGAGCAATATGTTCGTGGCCGAGAAGGAGTGGTTCGAATCCCATCCGTACGAGGTGCAGTTCTTCAATGCCTTGTGGCAGGAGGGGCTTGACCTCTGGCATCGCGACCACACGGAGATCATCTCTCTGTACCCGCAACACTTCTCGGTAGAGACAGAAGAAGACATCGCCTTCATCGATGAGTGGATTCAGGAGCACCAATTCAACACCGACAATGTCTACCTGGACGAGGCCTGGATCGAAGGCGAGACGAGTATCTTCCAGTTGGCCAGGGACGCTGCCTTGATGGAGGAGGACGCCCCCGATCCCACTCTTGAGGCCGTAGAAAGGGACATTCCCGCTGAGATCGACATGGAGAGTATCTCTGAGTTCACAGAGTGAGTCGCCCGATCTCAGGCGGTGATGGTTGCGCAGCAACTGTGCTGCGCAACCTCACCGTCCCAAGCCGCGACCGGGAAGGGGTCAGCTGTGGGAAGAGTTGTCGTCGACCATTTAAGCCGTCATTTTGGACAGGGCCCCAGCCGAGTCATCGCCCTTGAAGACCTGACTTTCGAGGTCGACGAGTTCCAATTCGTTGCGATCGTGGGTCCGTCCGGATGTGGCAAGTCCACCCTGCTCAATGTTCTGTCTGGCGTCCTTCCGCCCACAAAGGGGACTGTGCGCGTGCTCGCTGGGGACGGTGGGGACGCCCGGATCGGATATGTTTTCCAAAATGCACGCCTCCTCCCGTGGCGCACGGTGCTGAACAACCTTCTGATCGTGCAGCAGGAGAGGTCGCCGGCTGCCGAGGAGCGCTGCCGCAAGATCCTCTGCATGGTCCATCTCGGCGATCGGATGCACGATTGGCCAGGCCAACTGTCGGGAGGAATGCAGCAGCGGGTAGGCATCGCCCGGGCTTTCTCGGTCGAGGCAGATGTGTTGATCATGGATGAACCCTTCAGTCATCTCGATGCCATCACGGCGCGCTCTCTTCGCCGTGAACTGGAGGAGATATGGCGGCGGACCAGGAAGACGGTCCTGTTCGTGACTCATGACGTGGGTGAGGCGATCGAACTCGCCCAGCGCGTTATCGTTCTCGCACCAGGTGGACGCTTGGTGGACGACATCAAGGTCGACTTGCCCTATCCACGGGTAGCCACCGATGACGCTGTGGCGCTCTCGAAAGCCCGGGTGCTTCGTACGTTCGAGGAGTTGGACCTGTTCGCTACCTAGACGCCAAAGACCAGCTTGGCATATTAGCTGCGGTCACGCTCGCGGTGTCATCGCAGCGGAAGTGTACAGATATGGGAAGCCGATGAATTGGGTTATACCATGAGCGTCGCAGTGGCCCCCGCCCAAGACGCGCGCAGCGAGGAAGAGGTCCGCACCAACGAGAAGCTCCATCGATGGGTGGCCCGTGCAGCCTCGTGGCTGCTCTTTCTCGGAGGCTGGCAGATCCTGGGTACGTACATCGTCGAGCCTTTCATTCTGCCTCCGCCTTCCATAGTCGCACCCGAGATGGTTGAAGTCATCCGAAGCGGAGAGTTATTGAGGCACTTCGGTGCCAGTCTCACCAAGCTCGCCCAGAGCTTCCCTATCTTCTTCCTTCTGGGCGCATGTGTCGGCACGCTCATGGCGTTAAACCGATGGTGGGAGGACTTCCTGCGCGATGCGGTGAGCGTGGCGAGCAGTCTACCCGGTCTAGTCTATATCCTCGTGCTGCTGCTGATCTTCGGCACCAGTGGACTGGCACCGATCGGGGCGATCGTCCTCGCCGTGACCCCCTTCATCGTGTTTCAGTTCTGGGAGGGTGTTAAAGGAGTCTCCACTGAGCTCTTGCAGATGGCCTCCGCCTTCAAGCTGAGCCGTGCGGGGGTGCTACGTCACGTCGTGATTCCGGCGTTGACACCGTTCATTCTGACCGCCATTACACATGGGGTCTCCATCGGATGGCGGCTGGTGGTCCTCACCGAACTGTTCGGCGGATCTTCGGGCATCGGGTTCAAGATGCGCGCCGAGTTTTCGCATTTCGCCGTCCGGGGCGTCGTCGCGTGGGCCCTGTTCTTCTTCGTCTTCTCGCTCATCTTCGACCGCCTGCTGTTCGCGCCCATTTCCAAGTGGGTTCTCCGATGGAGGGAAGATTAGTCGCATGCTTGATCAGGCGAACACGCGGGGGCGACCGGCGCATGAGGATGAACACCGCGAAGACCTCGAATCTAGGGCCGCGTCCTCGTGGAGGCTGCGTCCTGGCTACCTTTTCCCCTTCGTGGCCTTCGCGTTGTGGGCGATCATTGTTCCATTCTTAGCTACGGAGCGGATTCCTACTCCGTGGCCCGTTCTCAGCTTCATGTGGGATGAGCTCAGAGGGGAGACCGTCGCGCCGCATTCCGTCTATTACAACTTCGGCATCACGCTCGCCCGCTTGGCGGTGGGCACGGCGGCCGCGATGGCCCTTGGCATCCTGGTAGGAGTTGCCTCGGGAGTATCGCGGCTACTCGACGCCTTCCTCCGAGACTACGTCCTTGCTGCGCTCACAATGCCCGGGTTGATCGTGGCCCTCGTTGCCGCGTTATGGTTTGGCTTCGCCTTCCTGACTCCGGTGGTGACCGTGGTCGTCGGGACGTTCGCGTTCACGGCAGCCAACGTGGCCGAAGGGGTCAGGGATGTCCCCCGGGAGCTTCTCTTTATGGGCCGTTCCTTCCGCCTCGGGCGGCGCCAGCTGCTGCGGCATGTGATCGTGCCCTCGCTGACGCCATTTCTTTTGGTGTCGCTTCGGTACACCCTATCTTTGGGCTACAAGGCGTTGACGATCGCCGAAATCTTCGGTGCATCGGAAGGTGCCGGGTGGATGCTCCGGTTCTGGTATGATGCAAACCGGATCCACAGCCTGGTTGGGTACAGCCTGTTTTTTGCGGTCCTCACCGTCGTGCTGGATCGAGGCTTCTTGAACCCTCTGGAGAAGCGCGTGCTTCGATGGCGTGAGGATGTGTCCAAGGCGACCACGGCGTAGAGGATCGAGAGGGTTGCCCTCGGCAACCGTTCCGCTGCGAGTGGGAGACATCCCCAACGACGAGGAGGCGAGTGGCCTATTTCGACGAGCCGGACGTGAGACTGGCCACCACGTGGCGTTCGATCCGGGTGTACACCAGGAGGAACGGAACCAGCGTGATGAGGGCGAAGGCGGCTGACGCGGGGTAGTTCGAAATGCCGCCATGGCCCATCAGGAACAACGCATACGGCAGCGTTCGTCCCTCCGCTGACGAGGTGAGCACCAACACGAGCGTGAACTCGTTCCACGCCTCGCGGACCGCAAGGACGAAGACGGTGATCATCGCCGGCGCAGCAAGCGGCAACACGAGATATCGGATGCGCTGCCACAGCGTCGCGCCGTCGACGCTAGCCGACTCCTCGATCTCGACCGGGATCTGCTGGAAGAACCCCGCCATGAGCCAGACGGCCAGCGGCAACAGCATCCCGCTGTACGCGATGATCAGGCTGAGCGGGTTGTCGATCAGGTTGGCTGCCGCCGCCATCTTGTACAGCGGGACCATGGTCCCCACGTCGGGGACCAGGCGAGGCAGGAGCACGAACAACAGGATCAGATGCCGGCCGCGAAAGCGCATCCGGGCGAAGGCGTAGGCGGCCGGAACTGCCAGCGTGAGCGTGAGCAGCGAGGTGCCGACGCCGATCACCACGCTGTTCAGGAACGCTCTGCGGAAAGCCGGGTCAGCAATGACCTCCCGGTATGCGTTGAGCGTCGGATTGTGGGGCAGCAGGCCGAAATTGCCGAAGACCTCGCCTCTCGTCTTCAACGAGACCGAAATGGTGACGAGGAACGGAATTGCCGTCCACAGCGCCAGCGCCAACAGGGGCACCGCCAGCAGCGCTGCGCGGACCAGCCGTCTGGGCGCGGCGGTGCGAGCATCGGCGGTCGCAGAAGGGACCGCTGCGCCACCCGTGGCGACCTGCGGTGTGCTCGCCATCAGACGGCGCTCTCGTACCGACGCGCCACCCGGATGTAGGTCAGCGTCAGCATGGCGTTGAGGACGATGACGAATGTGGCGATGGCCAGGCCTTCGTGGAAGTTGAGCTCCTGGAAGGCGGTCAGGTAGATCTCCATGGCGAGCGTGTTGGTGCTGCCCTGGGGACCGCCGCCGGTCAGGGGGAGGACGATGCCCAGTCCCGTGACGGTGGAGTAACTCAACCAGATCGTGCTGATGAGGAGTTGGGGGGTGAGCATCGGGATCATGACGTGCCGAGCCCGCTGCCAGCCCCTGGCGCCGTCGACGAGTGCAGCGTCGAGATACGACCGGTCAATGGTCATCAGGCCGCCCAGCAGCAGCAGGATCGTCAGCGGGAGGTCGGTCCATACCTGGGTGAAGACGACCACGGCCATGGCCCATGTCGGGTCGGCGAACCAGTCCGGCCCGTCGATGCCGATCCAGGCCAGGGCGACGTTGATCAGGCCGAACTGGCCGTTGAAGAGGATGCGGAACATGACGGCGGCCGCGACGCTCGAGATGAGGTACGGCGCGAGGGTGACCGACCTGAGGAACCGCGCGCGTCCGATGGCCCGGTACAGGGCGAAGGAGAAGAACAGCCCGAGCGCGGTTGCCAGCAGCATCGAGCTGACCGCATAGATCGCAGTTCGGTACAGCGCGTTCGAGAAGTCGGGGTCCGAGAACGTGTCGACGTAGTTCTGGAGGCCGACCCATTCGGCAGGCGCGCCGAGCACCTCGGGCCGGTAGAAGCCCTGCCAGACGCCATAGAGCACCGGGAACGCGAGCACGGCGGTGATCGCCACGATCGCCGGGGTCGAGAACAGGTAGGGCGTGGCCTTGCTCTGGCCGATGGCGGCCAGAGCGCCCGTGTCACCGACGGCGGGTCTGCGACCACGCTTGCGGCGGACCCGTTCGACGGTGGCCGGCATCGCTGCCCTCCTGCGATCCGCGTCAGAGCTGGTCGAGCATGGGCTGGTACTTGTCGGCGAGTTCCTCGGCCGACATGTCCGTGCCGACGATGATCTCGCCGAACAGCTCTTCGAGAACGGACTCCACCTCGCCCCCGTTGAGACCGGCCGGTGTCGGCGTGCTCTCCAGGTACCCCTCGCGGAACTCGTCGCCCCAGAACGGCCACGCCTCCTCCAGGCGCGGATCGGAGAGTGCCTCGGTGTTGCGGAACGTCCCTGCGCCGTTGAGCGCCATGTCCACCAGGCTCTCGTTGACGTAGCGCAGCGCCAGGCTCGCCTCGTAGGGGTGCTCGGTGCCCGACGTGATGAACCATGTCCACGGCGAGTTGGCGTGATTGCCGTCCTGCTGTGCGCCCGTCCGCGAAGGCGGGATCGGGAACATGCTCCAATCCGTCCCGTACTCGAAGCCCGGTTCCGAGGCGAAGTCCGCCGAAGCGTGGATGCCGTCGACGATCAGCGCGGCCTGGTCGCCGAGGAACGCGCCCTGGGCCTCGCCGCCTGACCACGAGATCGCCGAGGGAGGCAGCAGGCCCTCGTCGGCCGCCTGCTTGAACCAGTTCAGGACGTAGAGCGCTCCATCCGAGTGCAGGTCCGGAACCGCACCGTCGAACTCCGCCCCGGCAGCGACAAGGAAGGCCTTCTGGCTCGTGACGCCCTCGGTGGGCATCGCCGTAAGACTGAGCACGATCCCGTCCGGTCGGGTCGCCTTCAGCCCCCGCATGGCGTCGAGGAGCGCGTCGAGGGAGTCGATCTCCGCCGGGTCGACGCCGGCCTCTTCGAACCAGGCCACGTTGTAGAAGAGCCCCTCCATGTTGGCGAGGAGCGTCAGGCCCAGCGTCTCTCCGTCGACGACGTTCTCGTCCCAGGCCGACGGCAGGATGTTGGAGAACTCCTCCGGGTCCTCTTCCTCCCACCGGTCCTTCCACTCGTCAAGGGCCACCACGTGCCCTGCATTCACGTGGGCCTCGAGCATGAAGTTGTCGTCCTGCACCAGATCAGGAAGGGGTTGCCCGGCCTCCTGCCTGGCCTGCATCTGCTGCAGCTGGTCGGCCTCGGGCTTGAGGTCAGTCGTCACGGTGATGTTCGGATGCTCCTCCATGAACCCGGCGAAGTCGTCCGGCGGCAGCATCCACGGTTCCTGTGCCCAGACTTCCAACTCGATCTGGCCCGCCGCGCCGTCGTCGCCCTCGGTGCTGCCGCCCCCGCAGGCAGTCACCACCAGGACACACACCGCAAGCAGCGAATACCACCAGGCCGGTCGCTTCGAGCTCGTTCTCATCCCGCACTCCTCTGTCCCGTGCAGAGACGTCGTCCGGGGTCGCCTCACTCGAGAGTGAGAGCACGTCGGCCCTTGCGCCAGCCAGTATAACGTTATGACAGACATCCGTGGTCGCCGCCAGGTGGTCGTCGATCAAGCGGTCCGCGGTTTGCCACCGCCCTCCGGACCACCCTGGGGGATGACGAAGGGAGCAGCGCAACCATGGCACTGACACCGATTCGCCGGCTGGTCACGGGCGTCGACGCTCAGGGTCGGTCGGAGGTTCTGTGGGACGGCCCGCCCCCGGGGGACCACGAGTCCGAGGTCCCGAACAAGGGCCACATCGACTTCTGGGTCTGGCGGGAAACGCCGCTGCCGCTCACCGTGAGCGACGATCCGGCGACGTGGGACGACGAGTTCCCGGGGCCGGCAGGGGGCGGCCACCTGCGTGTCGTGAATTGGCTTGCGCGAGCGTCCGATCCCTCGGAGATCCCGCCGCCAACGCCGATGCACGCCCCGGAAGCTCACGGCGCCCGATCGTGGTACCGCGGCGGCGGCAACAACTTCGACCGGACACCGATGCATAAGACCCAGTCGGTGGACTACGGGATCCTGCTGTCGGGCGAGCGCACGCTCGTACTCGACGACTGCGAGCTCGAGATGGTACCGGGCGACATCGTCGTGCAAGTCGGGGCCTGGCACCGGTGGGACAGCGCGCGCATCGGCTGCCTGATGGCGTTCGACATGATCGGTGCGGACTTCGTCGACGGGCCCGCGGGCACCGCCCAGGGCAACGACCCCGTCCTGCAACCCAAGCTGGACCAGCAGTTGCCGCCCGGCGTGAAGCCCCAGCGTCGCATCGTCACGATCGACCACAAGCCGGGCAAGTCGAGCTTGGTGGTCGACGGTCCGTCACCGGACGTACGCGTCGACCCTGCTCGCCCTGGCTTCGCCCTGCAGCGCATGTGGGTCGTGGACAGCGCGCCGGCGAAGATCGTGTACGAGACGTTGCATCTGCCCCACGTGCTCGAACCGCCCGCGAACGGCTCGGTGCTCAACGTGCTGACGGTTCCGCCGGATGCAGCTTGGCAAGGTCAGGTCGGCGCAGCGGAAGTCGCCGCATGGTTCGAGGGCATCGGCTGCCCGAACGCCTCGACCTTCTCACCGCAGTCCCCCCATCCCTACATGCAGAGAACCCCCACGGTCGACTTCTGCTTCGTGCTGGAAGGACAGCTCGTGCTGGTGCTCGACACCGAGGAGGTGGCGGTGAAGGCCGGGGAAGTCGTGGTGCAGCGCGGCACCAACCACGCGTGGAGCAACCGGTCCGACGAGCCTGCCGTCGTGGCGATCGCCTCGCACGACGCGAGGTGATGGCCGTGCGCGGGCGCAGGAAGGGCCCGTGCCGACAAAGGTTATACTGATAATACCGCTGTCCAGGAGCTGCGGACGACCGCTGCGACGATCGTTGCCGGCCCGGCAGCCCGCGAGAGAACGGAAGCCCGATGACGACTCGGCGCAGCGGTTCGCAACTGGTCGCCGACCTGCTCGAGAACTACGGCGTGACCCACGTGTTCTTCGTGCCGACCATCCTCAACAACTCCCTCTACCAGTTGGAGGAGCGGACCAACATCGCGCGGGTCGTCACGCACAGCGAGAAGGCGGCGGCGTACATGGCGGACGGGTACGCCCGGGCCTCCGGTCGGGTCGGCGTGTGCATGGCCCAGATGGTCGGTGCCGGCAACCTCGCCGCCGGGCTGCGGGACGGTGCGATGGCGTCGAGCCCGATGATCGCCATCACCGGCGGGCCCTACGACTACTCGAGGGGCCGCTTCCAGTACCAGGAGATGGACGACACCTCCGCCTTCGGCTCCTACACCAAGCAGAGCCTGTACGTCAGCCGGCTCGATCGACTGGCGCCGAGCTTCCGACAGGCCTTCCGGCTCGCCACCACCGGGCGCCCCGGCGCGGTCCATCTCCAGCTCGAGTCCCATTGGGGTGACGCCGTCGAGCGGCAGGAGGGCGACGTCGACGCGTCCGCCGAGGTGCGTTTCGGCCGGGCGCCCGCGTTCCGGCCCAGCCCCGAGGCGTCTGACGTGGCCAGAGCGGCCGAGCTGCTCGCCTCGGCGGAACGTCCCGTCATCGTGGCCGGCGGTGGAGTCGGACGGTCCGACGCCCGCGCGGAGCTCGTTGCGCTCGCCGAGTCGCTGTCCATTCCGGTGGCTTCCTCGCTCACCGGCAAGGACGTCATCCCGGCGGGACACCCCCTTGCCGCCGGGGTCGTGGGCCTCTACTCCCGCCAGTCGGCGAACGACATCGTGTCACGGGCCGATCTCGTCTTCTTCATCGGGACCAAGACCGGCAGCCTCGTGACTCTGGACTGGAGGATCCCCGCCCCCGGCACCCCCGTCATTCAGGCGGACATCGACGGCGACATCACCGGCCTGAACTACCCCAACTCGGCGTCGTTGACCGGGGACGCCAAGATGACGCTGCTGGCCCTCACTGCCGAGATGGAGAACGTCACGCGGCCCGACCGGTCCGGCTGGCTGCAGGAGACGGCGTCCATCACCGCGGAGTGGTACCGCTCCCAGGACGAGTTCCGCACCTCGGACGCTTCACCGATGCGTCCTGAGCGACTGTGCAGGGAACTGTCCGACGCGTTGCCCGACAACGCCATGATGGTGGTGGACACCGGCCACTCCGGGGTGTGGGGTGCAAGCCACATCGACCTCGCGTCGCCCGACCAGCGATTCCTGCGAGCGGCCGGATCGCTGGGCTGGGCGCTGCCCGCGTCGATCGGTGCCAGTGCGCCGTCCCCGAGCGTCCGGTCGTGTGCTTCACGGGCGACGGAGGCTTCTGGTACCACCTCTCCGAGCTCGAGACGGCGGCGCGCTGGAACATCCCGGTCACGGTGGTGATCAACAACAACCACGCCTTCAACCAGGAGATCCCGCTGTGGAAGACCGCCTACCAGGGGGAGTTGAAGGGCAACCACGCCCAGATGTGGCAGTTCCGGCCCACCAACTTCTCAAAGGTGGCGGCCGAGTTCGGGGTCGAGTCGACGCGGGTGGAGGATCCCCAGCAACTGAGCTCGGTGTTGCAGAAGTCCATCGCCTCGGACCGACCGACCCTGGTCGAGGTGGTGACCGACCTGTGGGCGACGGCTCCCAAGCCGACGAACCCGGTGTGAGCGCGACGCCCGGCGACTGTCAGGAGACCTCATGCCCGTGACGGACATCCACGCCCACATCATCCCCGAGGGACTTCTCGAGCAGTTGGCCGAGGTCGGGTTGTCCAATAGCCCCACACTGAAGCCGGTCGATGACGACATGCTGATGTTCGAGCTCTCCAATGGGAAGCGTTACGGGCCGATCCCGATGGGGCTGGTCGACGTCGACCAGCGGCTGCGCGACATGGACACCCAGGGCGTCGACGTGCAGATTCTCGGTGCTGCGCCGATGCTGTTCGCCCACGGGGAGAGCGCCGAGGCGGGGGCGGCAGTCAGCCGTCTGACGAACGACGCCATGCTTGCCGTCGTGGCGAAGCACCCGGATCGCTTTCAGGTTTTCCCGTCCCTGCCCATGCAGGACGCCGACGCGGCAGTCACCGAGATCGAGCGCATGGCCGCCGAGGAGGCGGTTCGGGGTGTCCAGATCGGAACGAACGTCGCGGGGCAGAACTTCGACGAGCCGTGGCTCGACCCCATCTGGGCGGCGCTCGAGCGTCACGATCTCCCCGCCCTGCTCCACCCGTGGGCACCGCTCACGGGAGCTGACCGGTTGGGCCGCTACCACCTGAGCAACCTCATCGGCAACCCGCTCGACTCGACGGTGGCGATCGCCTCACTGACGTTCGGCGGGGTCCTCCAGCAGCATCCAGGGTTGCGGATCGGCATCGTGCACGGCGGCGGCTACTGGCCGTACCAGACCGGTCGGTGGGATCACGGGTTCGAGTGGCGCAGTGAGGCGAAGGTCAACATCCAGATCCCGCCCTCGACGTTCTACGGCCAGATCTACTGCGACACGCTCACCCACGACCGGACCGCCCTGCGGTTCTTGGGCGAGCGAGTCGGCTGGGACCACGTGATGATCGGCACCGACTACCCGTTCGACATGGCCGAACGTGACCCGGTGGGAGAGCTCCGGGCGATCGAGCTGGGGGATGCCAACGAACGAGCGGTGTTGGAGGGCAACGTCGAACGGTTCCTGCGACGGGCGCGCTGAAATCTCTCCTTCCCTGGCGCCCTCGTGGCCTCATGACGTCTGGCCCCGGCGGGCCGGACACGCTCGCCGCCACCCTCATCGCCACCGCCGTCGACACGGCCGGTGTGCTTCCGATCTCCCTGACCGGCGCCATGGCGATCCAGCTCCGGTCGGCGATCGGACTGGACACCGAAGGTCTGGGCCTGGTGTTCGCCGCGTTCACCGCTGCGGCGGTGTTGTCCGCTCCGGTCGGTCGACTGACCGAGCGGGTGGACCCGGCGGTGTTCCTGCGGGGCGGCTGTGCGCTGCACGTCGTCGCGCTCCTCGGGATGTCCCTGGTGGGAAGCGTTCCAGGGCTGCTGATCCTGGTCGTGGCTTCGGGAATCGCCACCTCGTTGACCCGCACCACGTCCAGCGTGCTGGTGGCGCGAGCCATCCCGACCGGGCATCAAGGCTTGGCGTTCGGCGTTCGCAACTGCGCGATCCCGGTTGCCGCCCTGCTGTCCGGTCTCGCCGTCCCCGCCGTCGCTCTGACCGTCGGCTGGCGGTGGGCGTTCGTGATCGCCGCTGGGCTCAGCGCCGCGGTCCTCGTCGCGCTGCCACGATCTATCCCCCCGGCGGCACGACCCGGCAGGTGGACATGCCGCTGCTGCCGCTGCTGGGCCTGGCAGTCGCCGCGGCGCTGGCCAGCGCGGCTGCTGCCTCACTCGGGGCGAGGGAAGCGCCGGGATCCTCATCGCCACCGGCAGCATCGCCGGCATGGCAAGCCGGATCGGGGTGGGATGGTGGACCGACCGACGACCCGGGAGTCAGCTCGACGTGGTGATCGGGATGATGGCGATCGGCGCGGTCGCCTACGAGCTGATGTCGGTGGGTGTGGCGCCGCTGGTATGGCTGGCAGTGCCGGCCGCCTACGCCACCGGCTGGGCCTTCTACGGCTCGTACTACTTGTCCGTCATCCGGCTCAACCCGGTCGCGCCCGGCCCGGCCGTGGGCGTGGCACAGTCAGGGGCGTTCACTGGTTCGATCGTGGGGCCGATCGTTCTCGGGACGATGGCACACCGCTCGTCGTTCACGGCGGCCTGGGTGGCGGCGGCTGTGGCGGCGCTGCTGGCCGCGGTGATCATCGCAGTGGTCGAGTCGAGCACGAGAGCGAACAGGCGGCGTCGGTGACAGGCGATCGGCTGCCTCGTCCCGTCACACCTCGGCGACGGGCTCGCCCTAGAATCTCTGCACAACCGCCACCCCGACGAGGTACACATTGACAACGGACGGGAAGCCGGCGCCTTCGATCAGGGCGGTCCATCGCGCCAGCCCGTACCCCCTCTACTGGCAGGTGGAGCACGACCTCCGTCAGCGGATCGAGTCGGGCGTGTGGCATCCCGGCGACCGCCTGCCGAGCGAGCAGGAGCTGAGCGACCTGTACGGCGCCAGCCGCATCACCATCCGACAGGCGCTCGGCAACATCGCGTCGGACGGCCTGGTCTCCCGAGAACCGGGCCGAGGCACCTTCGTGCGCAACCACAAGCAGACCCAGGGTGTCCGCCTGACCGCCTCCTTCACCGAGGAGATGATGCAGCTCGGGTACGACATCGGCACTCGTGTGCTTTTGCAGGAAATCGGGCCTGCCACCGCGGAGATCGCGACGCACCTGGCGATTGAAAAGGGCGCACCCGTTCACCGCGTGGATCGGTTGAGACTGACGGACGGCAAGCCGCTGGCGATCCAGCGCGCCTGCCTGCCCGCCGACCGTTTCCCCGGGCTGGAGACGGCCGACCTGACCGGCTCTCTCTACCGGTACCTGCGCGAGACGTACGGTGTCGTCCCCACCCAGGCCGACGAGGTGATCCACGCCTGCCTGGTCAGCGCCGACGAGCAAGCGCCGGAGCTTTTCGAGGTGGACGTCCACCACCCGTGTTTCTTGATGGAACGGATCAGCTCCGACGATATCGGCCCAGTCGACTTCAGCCGCTCACTCGTCCGCAGTGACCGCTATCAGATCCGTCTCGGGCTCCGGAGCGGTTGACCCGTCCAGCCCAGCAGGACCACGACTACACCATTTGCCAACCAGTCACTGACACCCGGACCCGAGCAGGTGGAGCTGAGTGGGCCAATCGGGCCGACTGGGGCGACGATCAGCTCGCCCGGCCCGAAAGGGGCTGGGAGCACATGCCGTTCAATTCGGGGTCATCAAGATCGGCGGGCCAGGTGGCTGGCTGCCACTCGAAAGTGACGGCCAGCTGCTCCCACAGGCTTCTATGAACCTGGAGGGGTCTTGGCGGGGGTCGCTGGTTCTGGAGGCTGCTTGGACGCAGGCGTCGAAGAGCGCTCGGTTGACGGCTGGGACGTCGCAGGTCGACGCCGTGGGCGGGTGAGTCGGCGGGGTGGTCGCTGATGGGTCTACCTTCCTCTCGCATAGGGGTCTCCTGCGGGGAACGCTTTTGTCGCTTGTCCCTTGAGGACTGACGTGAGACGGCGTCCCCGTAGGACGGCCCCGGAGGCCTGACGCCCGCAAGGGTGTTGTCCTGCGAGGACTGGTCCATCAGCACGGCGCCGCGCCTTCGTCCGCCCCATCCGTGACAGACCGTAAGGACGTGATACATGCTTGGAGTAGGAATCGACTGGGCCGAGGAGTTCCACGACGTGGCCCTTGGCCGACCCGGCGACGGGGTGTTCGCCGAAATCCATGTCGCCCACACGCCCGCTGCTCTGGACGCGCTGATCGCCCGCATCGTCGCGTTGGAGCCC
>WHTR01000058.1 GCA_009377635.1 Chloroflexota bacterium | reverse complement strand
AGGCGGTTGATCGAATCAAGCACGCGGAAGCCTTCCGCCACGAGGGCCCCGTCCTGGCCGGCGCCCACCATGGCGCCGTAGGCGTGTCCGGCTCGGAGAGCATCGATGCGCGCCTGCGTGGCGCCGACCTGGATGAACGTGAAGTCGGGCCCTTCGTCGCGTAGTCCGGCCTGGCGGAGCAGCACACGGAGGGGTGTGACGTAGCCGCTCTCGGCAGCATCGACTGCGAGTGGCTTGCCTCGAAGATCCTCGTAGGTTCGGATCTCGGGTCGAACCACGAGGTTTTGATTTGGCTGCCCAGGCAACGCCAGAACGATCAGCAGGTCGGCGCCCCTGTCTTCGGTCCACCAGTAGACGTTGTCCGCGTTCGTGTGGACCACGTCCCAGACACCGTCGACGAGCTCCTGCATCTGTACCTTCGAAGACTGCGTCACCTGGAGCTGGACATCCAGGCTCTCCGCCCGGTAGATGCCCCCCTGAACGGCGGCGTCGTGAGCAGCAGCCCGCCCAAAGGTGTTGACGCGCAATGTGTCCAACCTGTCCCCCTCCATGCCCAAGTTATTGCGCGAGCATCGAGCCCGCCACATTGTTGGCGAACGAAGTCAGCGCCATAATACTCCGAACGAGGCGAGAGTTCGGACGGAGCGATTCTGGGGAAAGGAAAGGCCCCATGGGACACGAATACAGAGACCTGCAGCTCGGGATCATTGGCTACGGGACGATTGCGCGGCGGGTGGCCCAAGGCATTCGGGCCGGAGAAGCAGGGGCGGTCCGCCTGGCGGCTGTGCTCGCGTTGCATCCCACGGCGGAGGGGCCGGACGGCGCACTGGTCACGACCGACCCCGACGTGTTCCTGGCGCACCCGATGGATCTCGTCCTCGAGTTGGCCAGCCAGAACGCCGTCCATCGGCACGGGGAAGCTGTACTCGAGAGCGGACGCGACCTCCTGGTGATGAGCATCGGTGCACTTGCGGACGACGCGCTCTTCGACCGTCTGACCAAGGCGGCGGCGGCGAATGGCCGTCGCCTCCTGCTGCCGTCCGGCGCCCTCGGCGCTCTCGACGCCATCGCGGCGGCCGCCATCGGTGGCCTCGAGGAAGTGACGCTGACGACACGCAAACCCCCGGATGCGCTCCAGACGGGCACCGGGCGGGATGCGTCGCTGGCTGAGGCGACGGACGAGGCCGTCCTTCTGTACGACGGCTCGGCCCGCGAGGCTGTTCGACTCTACCCTGCGAATGTCAACGTGGCGGCGGCTCTCAGCCTTGCTGGCGTCGGGTTCGATCGAACCCGCGTGCATATCTACGCCGATCCGGCGGTCTCCCGGAACACCCACGAGGTGCACGCGCGTGGCTGGTTCGGGGAGCTGCGATTCACGATGATGAACATCCCAACGGAGAATCCGAAGACCGGACGGATCACAGCACTGAGCGTGCTGAGAACGATTCGGAACCTCCAGGCGCCGGTCATCGTGGGGTGATCGCAATCGTCTGCAGACTGGCTCGCCAAAACGCTGAGCGAACCGGCGCGTGGCGTGCCGCCGCCTCTTTGTGGCATACCGGTCCGCGCCGATCTGCAGGCTCACGCTGAGACGCGCCGTCTAGAGGGTCAGTTGGCATGATGTTGCCGTGAGCGCTCACCCCCTAAGCCCGTTGCGGGGGGAGGGTATCGTGGATCGGCCACTCCGTCCCCTGGAGGTTGGCTCTGGCGAAGCTCCTCGCACTGCTCGCGGCGTTCGTGGTCGTGGTGGTCGGATCGGGCGCGCTTGCGCTGAACGAAATCAGCCAGCCGCTGCCACCCGTTTCCGCCACGCCGCTGAGTCCCATCGAACGACAGGTGGACGGTCCGAAGCCGTCGCCCCCGTGGCCGGATTCGGGCGCAGCCGCAGTGGCGGTCGATGAGCTCGGCCTCCTCGCGTCGACCGGTGACACGAGCCCGCGGCCCGTTGCGAGTATCGCCAAAGTTTTGACGGCGCTCCTCGTTCTTGAGGAGCATCCCCTGACCCCCGGCGAGTCCGGCCCGAGCGTCACCGTGACCCAGGAGGATGTCGACGCGTACTTCGCCGCTGCTGCCGACGGCCAATCCGTCGTCCGGGTCTTCGCGGGCCAGGAGCTGAGCGAGTATCAGCTCCTCCAGGCGCTTCTGCTCCCGTCGGGGAACAACATCGCGGATCTCCTCGCTCGTTGGGTGGCGGGTTCGGTGGATGCGTTCGTGGACCGCATGAACGGGAGGGCGGAGGAGCTGGCCATGGATTCCACGCACTTCGCCGACGCCAGCGGCCTCTCTCCCGAGACCGCGAGCACGCCCGAAGACCTCGTCCTCCTCGGACGGGCAGCCATGCGGGTCCCGGTGCTCGCGGAGATCGTGTCGCAGTCGGAGGCGATCCTACCCGTGACGGGGCGGGTGTTCAACGTCAACACGGCGATCGGGAGCGACGGGATCGTGGGGATCAAGACGGGCTCGACCCCGGAAGCCGGCGCCGGGCTGCTCTTCGCCGCCGAAGGCGAGGTCGATGATGACCCGGTCATGATCGTCGGGGCGATACTGGGGCGCAGCCAGCTTGGGGAGGCCTTTGCGGATTCGAAGGCGCTGGCCGTTGCGGTACGCGACGAGCTCGCCGTCACGCGCGCGCTCGACCGAAGCCAACCGTTGGCATCGCTGGAGGCAGCGTGGGCCAATCCGGTGGACGTGCTGCCCGCGAAGGACGTCGACCTGCTTGGCTGGCCAGGGATGGAGATCGAGATCGAGGTGGAGCTCGATCCAGCGGAGGCCCCATTGGCCGCCGGGACCGTGGTTGGCAGTGCCACCATCCAGCTGGGCGAGCAGAGCGAGCGCGTCGATCTCGTCACGGACGAGCCGCTGGAGATGCCCGGCCGTCGGTGGCGGCTTCTCCGTCGATTCATCGAGTCCGGGCTGATCGTGGGAGCGGTACCGCCGCTGACGACTGATGAACTTCTTCTTTAGCGCCACATAACGTGGCATTGATCGTCGCTAAAGGGCCACGTGCGGTGTTTCGGGTATCCTTTCAAGCAAGCCTATCCCGAGCAGGACCAGATGGAATCGACCGCGTCTCCTGAGCGGACCCCGTCACCGACGCCGAACCTGAACGCTCTACTCCGCACCGGGCGATGGAGATGGGGTGACACGGTCTTCCGAGTCGTCGTGTCGGGTACGGCCGCATCCATTGTTCTCGGTGTGATCCTGCTGGTCATCACCATGTTCGAGGCCGGACTGGCCGCGCTCATTGCATTCGGCCCATCCTTTGTATGGTCGACCGTATGGAATCCGGTCTCGCAGGTCTTCGGCGTGCTTCCGGCGGTGTATGGGACGATCGCCACGTCGGCCCTCGCGCTGGTCCTCGCGGTGCCGGTGGGGATCGGCGCTGCGATCTTTCTTGCTGAGCTCGCCCCCCGCTGGCTCAGCAACCCGATCTCGTTCCTCATTGAGATGCTCGCCGCGATCCCGAGCGTCATCATCGGTTTCTGGGGGCTCTTCGTCGTCGTACCCCTCGTCCGTCAGGTCGAGGCTCCACTCGGGCGCGTACTGGGCGTCATTCCAATGTTTTCGGGGCCTGCCTATGGCATCGGCCTCCTCGCGGCGGGCGTCGTGCTGGCCATCATGATCCTTCCGATCCTGACGGCGGTCGCTCGCGACGTGCTCCGCGCCGTTCCAACCTCCCAGCGAGAGGCTATGCTCGCCCTCGGGGCGACGCGGTGGGAGACGATCGCGAGGGCGGTGGTTCCTTACGCCCGCAGCGGCATCGTTGGCGCCACCATTCTGGCGCTCGGCCGAGCCCTCGGCGAGACCCTGGCCGTCAGCATGGTGATCGGCAACACCTTTCAGGTCTCGCCTTCGCTGTTCGCGCCTGCGACGACGCTCGCGAGCCTCATCGCGACGCAGTTCCGCGAGGCGGATACCGCCCTCTATCTCTCCGCACTCATCGCCGCCGGATTCGTGCTGTTCGTGATCACGATGCTGGTCAACGTGGTCGCCCGAATCCTCGTTTGGAAGCTCACCGTGCAGTCGGTGGAGGTGTGAGGTGGAGCTCGTCCTCGGTCGCCGACGCCGACTGGCAGATCAGGTTATGCGAGGGCTGTGCACCGCAGCCGGGTTCGGGGGAGCGGGCATCCTGCTCTTGCTTCTCGCACACGTGGTGGTCAACGGCATCTCGGCACTCTCCCCGCAGCTCGTCACGGAGCTTCCGACGCCCCTCGGCGTGCCAGGCGGAGGGCTCGCGCACGCCGTCGTCGGGAGCGCCATCATCGTCGGGCTGGCCTGTTTATGGGGTATTCCTCTCGGCATTGGGGCGGGGATCTACCTGGCTGAATATGCTGGCCCCGGCGTCGGCACGGTCGTCCGATTCATGGCCGACGTGCTTTCGGGCGTCCCCAGTATCGTGCTCGGTATCTTTGGTTACACCATCATCGTGACGCAGATGGGCGGGTTCTCGGGCCTTGCCGGCGCGTTCGCCCTGGGGGTGATTACGCTGCCCATCATCGCTCGCACGACGGAAGAGGTGCTTCGCCTCGTGCCCGGCGAGCTGCGAGAAGCGTCCCTCGCACTCGGAGTCCCGCGGTGGCGAACCATCCTGAGGATCGTCGTTCCGACTGCCTCGACTGGCATGATCACGGGCACCATGCTTGCCGTCGCGCGAATCGCAGGGGAGACGGCGCCGCTCATCTTCACGACGCTCGGCAATAACTTCTGGAGTTCGGATCCGACGCGCCCGATGGCCGCCATGACCCTTACAATCTTCCAGTATGCGATCTGGCCGTACGAGTACCTTCACCAGCAGGCCTGGGCGGCATCGCTGCTGTTGATGACCGTCGTGCTTCTGATCAATGTCATCGTTCGACTCGCGTCGCGTAGCTATGGACCGAGGTGACGTGATGCAAACGGCTGCTCAGCCGCAGGTGGCACCTGTGGCTGCCCCCAGTGTGTCTCCCTCGCCAGACAGCGGGGGACGGCTCGGCATCGGGGTTCGTCATCTGTCGGCGTGGTATGGTCCCCACCAGGCTCTTCGAGACATCACCCTCGATATTCCCGATCGGCAGGTGACCGCCATCATCGGGCCGTCCGGATGCGGCAAGAGCACCCTCATTCGATGCCTGAATCGGATGCACGAGGTGACCCCGGGGGCGCGGACCCAGGGCCAGGTTCTGCTGGAGGGCCACGATGTCTTCGCGCCATCGGTGGACCCGGTTGCCCTCCGGCGCCTCGTCGGGATGGTGTTCCAGCGGCCGAACCCGTTTCCCACGATGTCCGTGTTCGACAACGTCGTCGCGGGCCTGAGGCTCGTCGCGCAACGGAATCGGAACCTCGACGAGCTCGCCGAGCGGAGTCTCCGCCGGGCGGCGCTCTGGGACGAGGTGCGGGACAAGCTCCGGAGCGCGGGAACGGCGCTCTCCGGTGGGCAGCAGCAGCGGCTCTGCATCGCTCGAGCACTGGCCGTCGACCCGAAGGTGCTGCTCATGGACGAGCCGTGCTCGGCCCTCGATCCAATCGCAACCCTGCGCATCGAAGAGCTGATCCGCGTGCTTCGGGAGGAGATCCCGATCGTCATCGTGACGCACAATATGCAGCAGGCGGCCCGCGTGTCGGACCGAACCGCGTTCATGTTGGCCGGCGAGGAGCGCGTCGGGGAACTGATCGAGGTTGGGGACACCGCGGAGATGTTCACCAATCCGTCCGACAAGCGGACCGAGGACTACATTACCGGACGGTTCGGCTAGATGGGAGGAGATACTCCCATGCGAACGCGCAGCGCATTTGACCGTGAGATTCAGGAGCTCGAAGACGATCTGCTCCTCATGGGCAGCATGGTGGAGAAGCAGATCGAGCGCTCCATGGCGGCTCTCAAGGCACTGGACCGCGCGGCAGCGCGCCGCGTCATCGAGGAGGATTCGTCCATCGATCACCTGCGCTTCCAGATCGAGGAGCGCGCCATTCACCTCATCGCGACGCAGCAGCCGACAGCGTCCGACCTGCGGGCCATCATTGCCGCTCTGAACATGATCGTGGACATGGAGCGGATGGGAGACCACGCTGAGGGCATCGCGAAGATCGTCCTGATGCATGAAGACCAGCCGCTCCTGAAGCCGCTCATCGACCTGCCCCGCATGGCTGCCATCGGGTCTGGGATGCTGCGGCGCGCGCTGGACGCATACGTCAAACGCGATGCCGAAGCCGCTCGAGACGTGTGCCGCCAGGACGACGAGATCGACGCGCTCTACGACCAGGTGTACCGGGAGCTGCTCACCTACATGCTCAGCGACCCACGAACGATCGACCGGGCGACCTGGCTGCTCTGGGTCGCTCACAATCTCGAGCGTATCGCGGATCGCGCGACCAACGTAGCCGAGCGCGTCGTCTTCCTGGTCACAGGCCACATGGAGGAGATCAACGTTGATCGGCGGTGAGCGCCTCGACGGAGCCGAACGACAGCGGCAGCAAGGTGGTGCGATAGCGTGACCGGCATCCTCGTGGTCGATGACGAACCGAGCCTGACTCAGTCGATCGCGTACGCCTTTCGGAAGGAAGGGTACGAGGTGGCGACGGTCGGTGACGGGCTCGATGCGCTCTCGGCCGCCCGGGAGCAGCAGCCAGATGTCGTCGTGCTGGACGTCATGCTGCCGGGGATCGATGGCCTCGAAGTGTGCCGGCGACTCCGGCGAACCAGCGCCGTCCCGATTCTGATGCTCACGGCGCGCGGAGAGGAGATCGACCGCATCGTTGGCCTCGAGGTGGGCGCGGACGACTATCTCCCCAAGCCGTTCAGCATGCGCGAGCTCCTGGCCCGGGTCCGTGCGCTGCTTCGGCGCTACGAGCTGATTCGCGAAGAGCTGACCACCGGGACGGACGCGACCGATGGGGACGTGCTCGACGGAGGCGACCTCAGGGTCGACATCGGCACCCACCGGGTCACGCGCCGCGGAGCCGTTGTCGACCTGACCCCGAAGGAGTTCGATCTGCTCGCTGCCCTCATTCGGCATCGAGGGCGGGTGCTTCCCCCCGGGCGCCTGCTCCAGTTGGTGTGGGGCTATACCGACGCAGATACCCGCACCGTCACGGTCCACATCCGCAACCTTCGATCGAAGCTGGAGGAGGATCCCTCCGAGCCAACCCTCATCGAGACTGTGCGGGGCGTCGGTTACCGGTACGCGAGGTAAGCGTGTCCAGGCTGCAAAGGCGCATCGCGGCTGCGATCGCCACCACCAACGCGATCACGCTCGTGACCCTTCTCGTGCTCTTGGATGTCGTTGGAGCCATCTCGCTAGAAGGGCAGATCCCGACGCTGGCCCTGCTGGTTGGGATTCTGCTTGGCGTGCTCCTCGCGGCGATGGTCGCATCGCGCATCGCGCTCATGCCGACAGCCCACGCCCTCCGACAGCTCGTCGACCGGGCAAGCGACCTGGGTAGGGGAGCTGGGCCTCGTCACGGTTCGCCGAACGCCGACGACCTGGGTAGCCTGGCCGGAGCCCTCGAGGGTGTGGCGGCAATGCTCGGATCACAGATCGCCGCGCTCGAAGCGGAGCGGAGTCGCCTCGCGGTCGTCCTCGCCATCATGAGTGACGGCGTTATCGCCGTCGAGGATGACGGAGCGGTCGCGCTGATCAACGACGCGGCCGCGCGCCTCCTCGGCATCCGGAAAGAGGGCGCCGAGGGACGTCGCCTCGTCGACGTCGTCCGCGATCACGAGCTCGTTGCCGTGGCGAGAAAGTACCTTCGAGACGGTCCCCTGAGAGACTCGGAGCGGCCACCCATCGTCATCGACCTCGGCCACCCCCGACGCCACGTCCAGGTTGTCGCGACGCCCATCCCGCCGGCCACGCTCGGGCGCGCATCCGCGCTCCTGCTGCTCCAGGATGTCACGCAACTCCGCCGTGCAGACGCGGTGCGCCGCGAGTTCGTGGCCAACGTCTCCCACGAGCTCCGGACTCCCGTCGCCGGCCTCAAGGCACTCGCCGAGACATTGGAGAGCGGCGCGCTCGACGAGCCCGTGCCCGCGAGACAGTTTCTCTCCCAGATGATGCTCGAGATAGAACGACTCGCTCAGATGGTCGAAGAGCTTCTCGAGCTCGCCCGGCTCGAGTCGGGACAGTTTGCGCTCGCCGAGGAGGCCGTCGATCTGCAGTCCGTGGTTGCCCATGCGGTTGGACGGCTGCTCCCTCACGCGGAGCGTCGGGCCGTTGTCCTCTACGCGGACACGCTGGAGATCGCCGTGGTCTTGCATGGGGACGCATCACGCCTCGAACGGGCACTGATCAATCTCCTCGACAACGCCATCAAGTTCACCCCGCCAGGCGGCGACGTGCGCGTCCGATGCGCGGCAGATGGGCCGGACGTGGTCATCTCAGTGTCGGACACCGGGAAGGGGATCCCCGAGGACGAACTGCCCCGCATCTTCGAGCGATTCTACAAGGCTGACCACGCGCGGTCGTCACCCGGGACTGGGCTGGGCCTCGCCATCGCGAAGCACACGGTGGAGGCTCATGGCGGCCGCATCTGGGCCGAAAGTGTTGAGGGTCGCGGCTCCACGTTCTTCATCAGCCTGCCCATCTCGCATAGCCAAGCGGACGCGAACGCCCGACCAACCCCGGCCCGGCGCCCGCGAGCTCTGACCGATGAGGGAGCCCCACGCCCCCGCGGTGCTGCACGGGTCAGGCGCACGCGATCCCCCGGCCAGCGGTGACCCACAGCGTCCGGCCCGCCGATGAGACCAGCCGAAGCCCTGAAGGGCCAGCCTCGGTTCGCACGCAGTCCCCGCCTCTCTGGGAAACAGTCAGCAGGCCCCGAATTCTCAGAAGACGCGAGCGCGATGGGAGGACTTCTCCGCTGCGTCCGAACGCGGCCGTATATCCTGGGCTGCCGCGTCCGTGGCGCTGGCAACGTGAGCACGTCGTCAGGACGCGCGCGACACTGCCGATTCGACAGCCGGGAGCTGGAGAAACAGGCGAATCCTCCGGAGCAGACCGACGCGGACTCGGCGGAAGGCCGCCAGTCGCTCCTCCTCAGACCCTTCAACGGCCGCCGGGTCCTCGAAGCTCCAGTGCATGCGCTTCGTCTCCTCGGGGAAGACGGGGCAGGCCTCCGCCGCCCGGTCGCACACGGTGATCACGTAGTCGAAGTGCTCGTTGACGACCGCGTCGAGGAGCGTCGGCTGCTGAGCGCTGATGTCGATCCTCGCCTCGCGCATCGCCTCGACGGCCAGCGCGTGGACTCCGGTTGGCTCCATGCCGGCGGAGAGAACATCGATTCGTCCGCCAGATTCGTGCCGCAGTAGCGCCTCCGCCATCTGCGATCGGGCCGAGTTGTGCGTGCACAGGACCAGGACCCTGAGCGTTCGTTCCATTCGTGCGCCTACGGGAGAAGCGGATCGCCGCCGGCGGTGATCTGCATCACGAGCGCCTCGGCCTTGCTCACCGCCTCGCTCGACAGCGGAGCGTACTCCAGCTCCGGTCCGATCGACTGGCCGTCATGAAGCGCCCACCACAGGAAGTGCGTGAGGGTTTGCGCCTTCGCCGAATCGGCCTGATCCTCGTAGACCAGCATCCAGGTGAATCCCGCGATGGGATACCCATCAGGCCTGTTGGTGTTCGTGATCATGACCTGCATGTCGTCCGGCAGGGTTACGCCCTCCATGGCGACGGTCGCTCCCTCGAGGCTCGGCTCGACGAACCGTCCACCGGCGTTCTTGACCGCGGCCCACGTCATGTTGTTCTGGACCGCATACGCCAGCTCGACATAGCCGACGGCCCCAGGGAGCTGACGGACCTGGCCAGCGACGCCCGCGTTCCCCTCTCCTCCGAGGCCGACTGGCCAGTCGACTGACGTTCCGACGCCTACCCGATCACGCCAGGCGGTGCTCACCTTCGAGAGGTAGTCGACGAAGATGAACGTCGTTCCGGATCCATCCGAGCGGTGCACGACGATGACGTCCTGGTCCGGCAGGTTCATTCCCTGATTGTCCGCCGCGATCCGCGGATCATTCCACTTCGTGATCTCCCCCAGAAAGATGCCAGCGAGTGTCTCCGGGCTCAGCTTGAGCTGCCCGCGCGCTATCCCGGGGAGGTTGACAACGATCGCCTCCGCACCGGCCGTCATGGGAACCATGATCGTGCCCGGCGCGGCCTCGAACTGCTGGGACGTGAGAATGCCATCCGATGCGCCGAAGTCCACCGTCCGCTCGGTGTGCTGGCGAATCCCGCCGCCCGAGCCGATTGCCTGGTAGTTGATCTCGACGCCACAGATATTCCGGTACTCGGCGAACCAACGAGTGTAGAGGGGGGCAGGGAACGTCGCCCCGGCCCCGGTCAACTGGGTCGCCGCCCCCGAGGGGGGACAGTCGGCTACTTCAACAGCCGGGTCGCTCGTCTGCGCGCCCGACGTCGCCGCGGGCCGCGCCGGTGCGCTGGGGGCCTGTGTGCCCGACTGGCCCGGCAGGGGTGCGGCCTGGCTTTGGCATGCAGCCAGCAGCAGCGTCGCGACCACCGCGGACAGCCCCAGCGTCCCAAGTGGGCCCCGTCGGCGTGTTACCATGTCCATGCGTACTCCCTTCGAATGCGCTCTCCTGTGTCATCCACAGCATACGGGACGACGCCGTCCGCACGATCAAGCCAACC
The DNA here is from genome assembly GCA_009377635.1 of Chloroflexota bacterium. Classification (GTDB taxonomy): domain Bacteria; phylum Chloroflexota; class UBA6077; order UBA6077; family SHYK01; genus WHTR01. The sequence continues at coordinate 9,848 of WHTR01000058.1, read as the reverse complement.
TTAGCTGCCCCTCAAACGTTTCAGAAGATTCGAGCATAGCCCAGGGCCTTTTCATCACATGGATTGGGGAGTAGACTCGGCGCGGCAAGCGTGACAGGAAGTCACCGCCGAGGAGGGTGTGGTGGGTAGGAAAGCGATCCCTCAGGGGGAGCCCTGGCCCCATGTGCGCCAGATCTGCCGGGTCGAACGCCGGCGGCTCGTGGTGCAGGGCGGGCAAGTACGGAAGAGGGAGGTGGAGGTCAGCTACGCCATTACCAGCGCGCTGCCGGAGCGGGCGGACGCCACCCAGTTGCTGACGGGCTCCCAGCGGGAATCATCTTCCTGGGGAGGCCATACAGCGACGGCGTCATGATCAGGCTCGCCTACGCGTACGAGCAGGCGACGAGACACCGCGCCGCGCCCAGCAGCACCCCCCGCCTCCCCGGCGAGCCGTAGCGCTCCACACTGGTTGTTCCTCGACGGGCTGTTCGCTGTCTCCCTGCCGCTATCCGAGCATCGGCTCGCCGGTCTTGTCGGTCTCGGGGTAGACGATTCGCACCTTGCCGTCGACCATCTGTGAGAGCTGCATCGTCGCCGAGGGCAGCCCGTTCTCCTGGAATCGCAGCTCACCCATCACGGTCGGGAACGAATTGTTGAGCAGGCAGTCGCGGAGCGCGTCACTGTCGCAGGAGTCTGTCGCCTCCACGCTCTGCTCCAGCACCTCGCAGCACGCGTACCCGCCCGCGTGGTGGTATTCGGGCACGTGCCCATAGGTGGCAATGAATCGGTCGGTGAATCGGCGAGAGCGCGGGTCGGGGGAGTCCGGCACCCAGGTCGTGCGCATGAAGACGCCCTCGAAGGCTTCGATCGGGTCGCCCGGGCGGGGGTTATCGGAGAGCCAGAGCAGCGCCGGGTCCAGTCCCGCCGCGTGAAAGGCGTCCACTGCCGACTCGGCTGGATGGTCGGGACGGGTATGGTCCAGCCCCACCAGCACCACGTCGGCTGACGTCGCCTTCACCCGGGCGAGGAGGGCGTCGTAGTCGAACGGAGCGGCGGTGATTGGCTCGTCGTGGACGAGCTGGAACCCGAGCTGGGCCGCGTAGTGCCGGGTTCCGAGGGCCACCGCGGAGCCGATGCGTCCGTTGGTATAGACCAGCGCCGCCCGTCTGGGCCGGTGGCTGGCCGGGCGCCGGCCGGCCCATTCGAGGAAGCTGCGCGGGTAGTCGAAGTCGCAGCCGGACCAGCACAGGAACAGGTAGTGGCGTCCCTTGCGGAACAGCTCGTGCGAGCTGCCGCTCCCCTGGAGCAGCAAGCGCCGCTCTCGCTCCAGAAGATCCGCGATCCCCTCCACCATCTCGCTGTGACAGGGACCGAGCAGCAGATCCACCTCGTCCTCGTGCAAGAGGCGCTCGTAGAGGTCGCCGGCTCGCGCGGGGACGCTTTCATCGTCGTGGACGACCAGCGACACCGGCCGCCCGGCCATACCGCCTCTCTCGGCCATCTCGTCGACCCACATCCGATACGTTTCGTCGTACGTTATGCCGGCGCTGCGGGCGTACCTGCCGGTCCGGGGAAGGGTGAGTCCGATTCTCAGGGGGGTCGCCACGATTGCCCTCCAATCCGATTCCGCGAGGTCTTGGACGCTACTCCGCACGGATGAGGCGCTTCCACTCGCGGTGGATGCCCCGCATGGTCAGCTCGTTCTCGCCGACTCCGCGCAGCTCACCGTTGGGGAGGAGCTCTTCACGGTCGATGCCGCACAGGAACAGCATCCATTCCGGGTACGGGGCCTGGAGGCCCTCCTGGCAGCGCGCGAAACACTCCAGGTCGTCCGGCTGCCCGAAGCCGGCCGCGGACGCCCACCAGGCGACGTCGGCAATCAGCTTGCGGTTCACCTCGTCGGACGCTCCCTTCAGGGTATAGGGGTAGGCATGGACCTCAGTCCTGTCGACCGCGATGGGCCGCAGGGTACGAAAGTGATGACGCCGCGGCTGAATGAAGAAGTTGGGGAAGATCACGAGCTGGACGTCGGCCGACAGGAGATCATGCGCTCGCTCCCATCCAACATGAGCGGCGAGGCGTTCGAGATAGCCTGGGTCCGCACCGATGGGCCCGCTGCGAGTGCGCTCGACGTTCATGCCGCGGCCAAGGTGCGCGACACCGTGCCAGGAGCCGCTCGCCCCATAGATCTCTGGCGCGCGCTCCGGTCCCCCTCGCTCGGACGGGTACATCTGGCCGCGACGCTGGCGAATGCCGAAGGCGGACTCGTGGACGACCTGGGCGTGGGAGTGGTCGGTCCAGTTCTCCACCTGGAACTTCCAGTTGGCCGGAAACTCGTAGCGCTGAACCCCCGAGTGCACGTCGATCTCGCTGTCCGGCGACTCCTCGATGGCCAGATCGAGGTAGTCCTTGGCCAGCCCCAGATGAGCGGAGAGCGAATCGCCGATGGGGCTCAGGCTGGCGAAGACGAAGCCCCGGTAGCTCTCAACCCGGGACGCGCGGGCGAGCCCAAATTCCCGCAGATCGAAGTCCGAGGCGTAGTAGGGCCGGCCGGGTATCGCCTGCAGCTCCCCGCGCTCGTCGTACGTCCAGCCGTGGTAGGGGCAACGAAAGGCTTCGGCGTTGCCCGTCTCCTCGCGACATATCACCGCGCCTCGGTGGCAGCAGCGATTGATCAGCACGTGGAGAGAGCCCCGGCGATCGCGGACCAGGATGACCGGGATCCGACCCATAGACGTGGTCTTGAAGTCGCCCGGTTGGCGGACCTCGCTCTCGTGTCCGATGAACACCCAGGTGCGAGGGAAGATCCGCTCCATCTCTAGGTCGAAGATGTTCGGATCGACGTACACGAGCCGGTGAACCTGATCCTCACGCACCAGGGAATCGATGTCGACGCCGATCTGCCGGACCTCGACTGCTGCCATGGTTCCCTCCTCTCACCTCAAAATGTGGCCCCAGGCCGGTGCCGAGCAATCGCGACCGCCATGGCGAGGCAAAGGATGCAGCTCGGGTTCACGTTCCTCATTTGACTCCCGGGCCGGTCTCACGCGGCGATGGCGACGTCTGCGATTCCCTGCCCCGCGTTGTTCTTCCTAGAGCGCGAGGCGGAACTGCCGGTTGCTATGGCGTCGCCCCCTCCGCCATGATACAAGTTGCTCCTCGCCAACATCGCTAACCTGCCCTATCTGCATCGAGACCTCGGGCGACATCACGCTGCAAGGTGTCAAGCAGATACTGATTCGACACCAGTCGCTGACGGCCGGGGCGCATGAGGATTGGCGGTGAGAGCGTCAGCCCAGATGGGGGAGCAACGCGATGACGGTGATGACGGCCCACGCCACGTTGAGGAGCACGTTGGGTAGAGCTCGCTTCCGCCAAAGGTAGCAGGCGGCCAGTCCGCTCCCGGTCAGATTCAGCGCCGCCTGGAGGATTGGCGCGGCTGAAGCAACCAGGAGGGCGTACGCCCCCAGGAACGCGAGCGCCGCCACGTAGCCGGGAGCATCTTTGCAGATAGTCCGTGCGAAGCGCCCGGGCCGTATTCGGGGATTCGTCATCATCCATCCACGGCCGCCATCTCGCGGTCGTTGCCGACAATCTGTGACAGGCGGGGGTGGGAACGCCGTGCGCCACGCGCGGGCGCCAGTTCAAAGCTGCCTCCTGCCACTGGCAGGGTCAGCATAGGGGGTGCGGGCGGAACAGCGCATCGGGTGAACTACCCATCCGACTACGCAAATCACGCGCCGGGCTTCGTACATAAAACGGGTCAGGTGACTATCCTGTCTGTGCCGGCGCGGGGATGACGCCGAGCTGCTGCATCATCCCCAGCGCATCCGTCTCCTCCCAGTGCTTGGCGAGCTTCCCATCGGCCATGCGGGTGATGTTGATGCCGCTCATCGAGGCGGCACAGGAGACCATCGGGCATCTGAAGACTTCCTCGACCGGCCGGTCGGCGCCACGATCGACCGGCCGGTCGAGCGTGTCACTGTCCGTCCGTGGTCCGCACCGTCGGGAGGATCTCGAGTAGCCGTGTCAGACCGGTTGCGGCTGCAGACGGGTCAACCCGGCGTGGAGAGTCTTGACGTTTAGGGGGACTCCGGGCCCCGCGTGTGTCAACCCTGACAGGAGGGCGTCGGTGGGGGTCCCGCAGACCTGGATGCTCATCTTACTGAAGTCGCAGAACTCAGGCCACTTTGCAACCTCATCGGCGACCACCTCCAAGTGGTACTCCATGGACTTCGCGTCCGGGTGGACCTGGACGTTGGTCACTTCGGTGCCGTCCTCGTTGATGTAGACCCCAAAGTGGATCAGGCGAGGTTCTTTCGCCTCGATCATCTTCAAGAACTCTCGGAGGTACTGCTTATAGCCCTCGAGCTTGCCCTCCTTGATCGCGTACGTGGTGATGAAGATGAACGGCTCCGCCATGATCGTTCCTTTCTGTTCAGCCGGTTTCGGTTCGGGCTATCATCTGCGTGGGTCGCGTGGTGAGGTCTCGGTTCGGTCCGCATCGCCTCCTTTGTGGTCGCCGGTCGGCGAGACATCTGGTCGCCCGGACGCCGGCGACGTGCCCCACGACCATGCGGCGTAAGATGGTTCCTACGATCGATCCTACGGAGATGCGCTAACGGATCGCTAACGGCAGACGAGCGGCGCCGCCAGTAATGAAGCGGCGGGGAGTGGGATTCGATGGAGTTCCGCGTCCTGGGGCCGTTGGAGGTTGTCGACGGAGATCGGCAAGTGGTCTTGCCCACCGGGCGGGGCCGGGCGCTGCTCGCGCTCTTGATCCTCCGGGCCGGCGAGGTCGTCTCGACCGACCGACTCGTCGATCTGCTGTGGGGCGAGACGCCGCCCCCCACGGTCACCACCGCGCTCCAGGGGCTCGTGTCCACCCTTCGCAAGCGCCTGGAGCCTGCGCGCGCCGCCGGCGACGCTCCCACTGTCCTCGAGACGCGCCCGCCGGGGTACGTGCTGGCGATCGACCGTGGGCAGGTCGATGCGCACCGGTTCAGATGCCTGCTCGCCGAGGCCGCAGAGGCGCCTGCGCTGGAGAGAGCAGCGAAGCTACGGAGCGCACTCGGTCTGTGGCGCGGACCGCCGCTGGCGGACTTCACGTACGAGCCCTTCGCACAGTCGGACATCGCCGTGCTGGAGGAGCTTCGGCTGGCCGCGGTTGAGGAGCGGATCGACGCGGACCTGAGCGTCGGCCGGCACGCCGAGCTGGTAGGGGAGCTGAAGGATTTGATTGCTGAGCAGCCGCTGCGCGAACGTCCGCGAGGACAGCTCATGCTCGCGCTGTACCGCTCCGGCCGACAGGCTGAGGCCCTCGAGGTCTACCGGACGACCCGCCACGTGCTGGTCGAAGAGTTGGGCATCGACCCGGGACCAGCGCTCCAGGCGCTGGAGCTGGCGATCCTCCGCCAGGACGAGTCGCTTGATCCACCAACTGCGCCGGCGCTCTCCAAGGTGACCCGTGTCAGTCACCCGACTGAGCCACCGCTCGCCGGGCAGCCGTGGCTACCGCAAGGCAGGAAGACCGTGACCGTCACCTTTCTCGAGCTCTCCCTGTCCACCAGCTCGGACGCGAGTCGGGACCCTGAGGCCCTCCGACGGATCATCGAGCGGCACGTCCGCACCGCAAGCGATGTCGTCACCCGGCATGGGGGCAGCGTCGCGGAACTGATCGGTGACGTCGTTGTCGCGATCTTCGGGATCCCTTCCGCGCACGAGGACGACGCGCTGCGGGCGGTACGAGCTATGAGCGAGCTGCGCCGTGAGCTCGCCGCGGTCAACGAGGAGCTGGTGCGCGCCGGGGGCGTCCGACTGGCGGCTCGGGCGGGCGTCGACACGGGAGAGGTACTGGTGGGCGATCCCGCGGCGGCTCAGCCGATAGCCTCTGGGGAGGCGGTCAACGGGGCCGTTCGGCTGCAGCAGGCGGCCGCCGAGGGCGAAGTCCTCGTCGGCGAGGGCACCCGGCGCCTCGTCCAAGACGCCGCCCACTTCGAGTTGGTGGAGCACCTGGCCCTTGAGGTTCACGGGAAGCCGGTCACCGCGTGGAGGTTCCTCGATGTGGTTCCGGGTGCACCGGCCCTTGTCCGCCGCCTTGACGGGCCGATCGTCGGCCGCGCGGCCGAGCTCGCCCAGTTGCGCGCGGCTTTCGACCGAGCGGCGCAGGAGCGAAGCGCTCGCCTGCTCACCGTCATCGGGGAGGCGGGCATCGGGAAGTCGAGGCTGGCCCGGGAGTTCGCGGACTCGCTCGGGCCCGATGCGCACGTGCTCGTCGGGAACTGTCCCGCATACGGCGACGGCATGACATTCTGGCCGCTGCGGGAGATCGTGATGCAGGTAGCCGGGACGGGGCGAGAGGGTCTCCTGGCGCTGCTGGCGGGTGAGGACGATGCGGAGTCGATCGCCGATCAGGTGTTGGACGCGATCGGGCTCGCGGAGACGTCCGGAACACCCACGGCGCCGTTCCCGGCCCTGCGCCGCCTGTTCGAGGCCCTCGCCCGGAGAGGGCCGCTGGCCGTCATCTTCGAGGACGTGCATTGGGCGCCGCCCACCCTCCTCGATCTCATCGAGTACCTGGCAGCGTGGATGCGGGAGCCGGCGTTCCTCCTCTGTCTGACGCGACCCGGGCTTCTCGAAGAGCACGGTACCTGGGCAGAGGGCAAACCTAATGCCGCGTCGCTGGTCCTGGAGCCACTGGGGCAGGATGATACCGAGAAGCTGATCGCAGATCGCGTGGCCGGACGAGCAGTCGCACCGGAGACGGTGGCCCGAGTCGCCGAGATCACTCAGGGCAACCCGCTGTTCGTGGAACAGCTCCTCGCGGCCTTTGAAGAAGAAGGACATCTCGCAATCCCGGCCTCCGTGCAGGCGCTGCTCGCCGCCCGCCTGGATCGGCTCGGGCCCGCCGAGCGCGACCTCATTCGGACCGCGTCGGTGCTCGGAACGGACTTCTCCGTGGAATCCCTGTCGGCGCTGCTCCCGGAGCAGGCCCGTCCCTTCGCGCGCGGACACCTCCGCGCCCTGGAGCGAAAGGAATTGGTCCGGCCCTCACAGATCGCGTCCCCCGCTGGGACAACGTTCAGCTTTGGTCACGTCCTGATCCAGATGGCGGCGTACCGCAGCATGACCAGGGAGGTCCGATCGCGACTGCATGAGGCCTGTGCGGGGTGGCTGGAATCCGGAGCAGAAGGACGTTTGCAGGAAGTCGAGGAGGTCATAGGCTATCACCTTGAGCAAGCCCACGGAGAGCGCTGCCAGCTCGGGCTCCTCGATGCGCACAGCCTCGCGCTCGCGGAGCGGGCGGGCGAACGGCTGGCGAGCGCGGGCCTGCGGGCTTATGGCCGCTTCGACGTGGCGGCGGCAGAGAACCTGTTCTCGCGGGCGAAGTCACTCCTGCCGTCGGACCACACCGAGCTGCCACGGGTGAGGCGCCATCTCGCCGAGGCCTACCAGGTATTGGGGCGGCACGCCGAGGCCGACGCCGTGCTCGCAGAGATGCTGGACGGGCTGAATGCCGACGAGAGCCCTGCGCTCTACCACGCTATCCTGCTCGAGCAGGCTCGGATCCGTCTGTTCACCGGTCCCGATCCGATGAGCCTGCGTACGATCCAGGAGAAGGTAGAACAGGCCATGGCCGTGTTCGGTCAATCGGGCGACGAGGCCGGCCTGGCGCTGGCCTGCTACGTGCTGGGGCTCGTACAGATGAACCTCGGCGAACTGCGCGCGATGGTGAAGACCGCTCGGCGCGGTCTCGCTCATGCAGAGCGTTCCGGTGAGCCGCGTGAGGAAATCCAGGCCCGGGTGAACGTCGCATGGGCCCTCGTGACCGGCGAGACGCCAGTCCCGGATTGCGTCCATGCGTGTGAGGAGCTGGCGCCGTGGCGCGGGATGGAGCACCCCATGATCCTGTGCGAGCTGGCCGAGCTGCGGGCGATGCTCGGCGACTTCAACGAGGCTCGCGACCTCATCGCTCGCGCGCGGCTCCTGCTGGTGGAACGGATACGTGGGCGGCGACCGCTCATGTTCATCACGGGTAAGTCGAGCGCTTCGGTTGAGATCCTGGCGGGCGATCCCGCCGCTGCGGAACGCGAGCTCCGGGCGGCGTTGCAGATGGCGCTCGAGATGCGGGAGCGGGAATGGGTCTCGCAGTTCGCCGCGGGCCTGTCACGTGTGTTGTCCGTCCAGGGCTCAGAAGGAGCGGAGCGGTTCAGCGATCTCAGTATCGAGACCGCGCCCGCCGAGAACGTCGCTGCGCAAGCCTTGTGGCGCTCGGCGAAGGCCCGTCTCCTGGTCAATCGCGGCCACCACACGGAGGCGGAGCGCTTGGCGCGGGAGGCGGTCCGGCTTGTGCCGAGCGAGATGCCCAATCTCGGCGCCGACGTCCGGTTGGATCTGGCGGAGGTGCTGCTGGCGGCCGGCCGGCGGGAGGCGGCGCTGCCCGTGATCGGCGAGGCGATCGACCGCTACGAGCGCAACGGCAACCTCGTCTCTGCCGCCCGGGCTCGGTCGCTCGGACAGCAGGTTGCCCATATCGCGCGCAGATGATCTCCCTGATTACGGCTGCGCAAAGGTCGGTCTGAACGAATCGGCACCCGCGCACCGGCTCGGCGCCTGTTCGGTAACGTGCGCGCCACGTTGTGGACGGCGGGACGGCCGCCGATGCGCGCGGCGCCCGGATGGGAACCCGGCCCCTCCAGCCGTGCCCGGGGCGTACAATGAGCTGAGCTGGCCAGTGAGGAGGGTGATCGTGCCAATGCATCTCGACCATACGATCGTCCCGGTGCACGACAAAGAAGTGTCCGCCAGGTGGTTCGCAGAGGTGATGGGGCTGGAGTACAAGGGGCCTTGGGGCCACTTTGCGCCTGTCCGGATCGACGAGTACCTCAGCCTGGACTTCGACAACTCCGATTCCTTTCAGCCGAGCCACTATGCGTTCATCGTGACTGACGCTGAATTCGACGACATCCTCGGTCGTGTTCAGGGGAAGAAGATTGTCTACGGCAGTCGTCCGTTCGCCTCTGAGGATATGCAGATCAATCACGCGCATCAGGGCCGCGGCTTCTACTTCAAGGAACCGAACGGCCACCTGCTCGAGGTCATCACGCACACATACGTGTAGCCCTGACCGCCGCCCCCTTCATGATGGACGGCGGGGCGGTGATAGCATTACGGTCGCTCCGAGTCCTCTCGGAGCGTAGTGATCGCTCTGTCGTCAGCGGGGCCACGCCCCCAGCATCACGATCCCGAACGAGGCAACAGTTCCACGTTGACACCGCCTCCTTGATCGAGGGCCTCGCCCAGGCTCACCGGGGCCTCGATCCCGCGCGACACTGCCGCGTGCGCCTGATCTGTCTCTTGATCCCGCTGCACGTAGCAACACCGTTCATCTCCTGCTAGGCCGAATCCGATCTCTTCAAGACACCGCCGCCGCGCTCCAGAATTGTGTGATCCTACACACGAACGTGTATACGATAGAATGTACTATAGAGGCGGATAATTGAACTAGCGCGGTGCTGGGGACAGCAGAAGGGCACTGGACGAGAGGTGATTGTTCAGCGACTAGGGCGCCGCGAGCGCAGGGAGCAGATCCTCGCCACCGCGACGCGGGCCTTCGCGCGCACGGGCTTCGAGGCCACGAGCCTGGACGACGTTGCGCGCGAGGCGGGGATCACGCGGGTCATCGTCTATCGGCATTTCGAGTCGAAGGCGGACCTCTACCGCGCCGTCCTCGATCGAGCCCAGCACCGGCTGGTCGAGGCCACCGGGGCGCCGAGCTTCACCGACGCCAGCATCGATGGCCTCCTCGCCGCGGCTGCCGACGACCCGGATGGCTTTCGACTCCTCTTCCACCACGCGGCCAGGGAGCC